>NZ_JASISN010000008.1:0-129977 GCF_030063085.1 Planococcus sp. S3-L1
GCAACGCTAGGCTAAGTGGTAGGGCTAACAGTAATTTGTTTAATTTCATAATAAAATCGCTCCCTTTTTCTTGTTTTTTTTTTCGTTATACAGACATAACGCAAAGGGCATTTGTTTAGATCACTTTTTTTAAAAAAAGATGAATTAGTTAATTCTGTGTAATAGAGAGTCCTTTTAATTTGTACAATATAAACTATCTTCAGAATGTTTATACCCGTGTGATCCCTTGGTAATGAATAAAAAACTAGTAAACGCAATGCATATAGTTGCTACTCTTTTAAAACAGAAAAGTACCACTCTCACTACTCATAAGCATCATGACATATTCTGGTTACACATCACTACATAAAAGGAATTTATATAGTATAGTGGAAGTATCTAGTTATTTTTTAAAAGAAGGTGAATGGTAATGGCACCAACAAATTATAAAGTTTTGCTTTCTGATAGAGTGGAGCAAGATTTTTCAAAATGGTTTAAGCAAAAAGAAATTCAAGAGTGCGAAGTTTATCGTTTTTTGCATACGATGAAAGGTACTGCAGGAACCATTGGGCTTATGGAGCTATCTGACTTTTGTGGAACACAACTCGAGCATTTTTCAGAAGACAGCATCCGTTTACTGCCCGTTGATTCATTAGAAGAATTCATGTTGACCTTAAAAAGTTTTTTTGTAGTAGAGGACTTTTCTCCAAACGTAGAAGTAATTGTAGATTTAGAAGAACACGCGCTTACTAAAAAATCGTTGGTGTTAGTTATTGATTCTGATCCAGAATTTGCATCGCATATAAAAGAATCATTGGAAGAACAAGGAGTTCCTGTCGTGATTGCACTTGATGGTAAAAAAGGAATGGAGTTCTTTTATACCCTTCAACCGCAAATGATCCTAGTTGACTCAAACTTACCAGACGCAGATGGCTTTAAATTGGTCACTCAAATTCACCACGCTGCTCAAAGCCGTTCCCTTCCCATTGCCGTCGTCAGTGAGGACAATCACGTGGATAACCAAGTTCGAGCAATGGAAATAGGTGCAACAGATTTTCTTCCTAAGCCTTTGAATATGGCTATTTTTGTGCCTTATGTGATGAACCGGCTGCGTAATCAAGAACTGATCTTACAAGAAACACTTTTTGATGAGTTAACTGGAGCCGGAAATAGACGGTACTTTAATGATGTATTGGTACAAATGACGAATTCATCAGAAAGAACAAAAAATATCTTCACTCTTGTTTTATTTGATTTGGATCATTTTAAAAAAGTAAATGACAGTTACGGTCATCCTGTAGGCGATGAAGTTCTGCGGACATTCGGTCAGCTTTTCCTAAAAATGAAAAGACAATCAGATTATTTCTTTAGATACGGCGGAGAAGAGTTTGCTTTGATTCTTCCAGATACAAAGGCACTAGATGCCAAAGTTTTAGTAGAACGAATTCGCATAGCCTTCGCGAATATGGCTTTTCCAAATGACACACATGAAACATTTCATGTTACATTTTCTGCTGGAATTAGTCAGTACCGACTAAAACAAGATACTTTAGTGAGTACGGCAGACCAAGCTTTGTATCAAGCTAAAAAGAATGGCCGAAATCAAACGATGATTTATGAAATGGCTACTGACGAATTAAGACGCCACCTCAATATCATTATTATCGACGATGATTCGCTCGTACGTAGACTGGTTTCAAAACAATTCTCTACTTGGAAGCCAGATGATTTTGACCTCTACATAAAGGAATTTGCGGATGGTGTTAGTTTTGTTGAATCAGAATGGTACACACCGGATGAAAATTATATGATTTTACTTGATGGCGTCATGCCGAAGATGGACGGATTGGAAGTATTAAATCATGTGCGAAGTCAGTACCCTAACGAAAATATTGTCATTTCCATGTTGACGTCACGTACAAATGAATCGGATATCGTTCTCGCTTTGAAGAGTGGTGCAGATGACTATATCGTTAAGCCATTTTATGCACAGGAAATTGTGGCACGTGTTCAACGCCTAACGATGAGGATGTTCAATTGACTATATACTATCTATGGATTGTCGTTACTGCACTGTTTCTCAGCCAACTTGTTCTTCTGTTCATTTTAGCTTGGCGAAAAAAGCGATTGATGGAAAAAGAACAAGCTATCCGCAAACAATATGAAGCCTTAACAGATTCATTTAGTACCTATATGCTAGACCCTTCTGATGAAAAGTTTAGTCAAGAACTACGCAGCAGTTCCTATAAGGAAGTAGTTCTTGAACACTTATTAAACGGTTATGTTTCTGTTACAAAAGGCAGTAGCACATCTCCCCTTGTCGCAAAACTTTCAGAAGATTTTTTGACCGAACGTTATACGAAGCAACTCGAGCGTAAGAGCTGGGCTATTCGCATGAATACATTGTATTTTATCGAAGATTTTCATATGCAATCCCTCTCCCCACTGCTTAAAGAAAAACTTCACAAATCGGTTCGATTGGATCAAGAAACGCAACAACTTATTCGAACCTTAGCCTCGTTAAACGAGTCGGAAACTGTTTCTGCGTTAGCAAAATATCCCGATGCACCTGTTCGCTTGTACATTGACGTATTCAAGCGAATGGAATTGAGTACGCAAGAAAGAGCATTGCATGCTGCTCTACAAGCTGATCATGCGAATAAAACATTGAAATATGCTGCGATTTCTTATATCGGAATGGCTGGATTAACAGCATTTCTCCCTCTGATTGAGAAAGAATTGCACAGTCAAGATAGCGAAATACGAATTCAAGTTTTAAAGTCAATTTTACGTTTACAATATATAACGACACCAAGCTCATTAATGCCATTTTTTCACTCTACATCTTGGCAAGAGCGCATGTTCGCTTCTCGAATTGCGGGAAGACTTCAGCTATCCCGCTTTAAAGAAATACTTGGTGAACTACTTGGCGATTCAATTTGGTGGGTACGTTATTCATCAGCTGAAGCTTTGACACAGTTTTCAGATGGGGATATTTTACTCACCCATTTAGCTATTAACCATCCCGATCGCTTTGCTCGAGACATGGCAGCTCAGTGGGAAACATTCCTTTTAGGAAGTGAAACGTAATGCACACGTTTTTTGAAATTTTATCCTATGTAATTATTTTTTACATGATTTTTTCAAGCTTGAGTTATGTAGGTCTTTTCATGCTCGCATTCGGAAAAGTAAAAAAAGAGAGCAAGCTAGACCGTAGAGAGTCAACCGAAGACATCTTAAAAAATCCGTATACGTACCCCGTTTCTATACTGGTTCCCGCTTACAATGAAGAGGTAGGTGTCGTTAGCACAGTACGTTCGTTGTTAGCACTCGAATATCCCGAAAAAGAAGTTATTGTAATTGACGATGGTTCGAAAGATTCTACCTCTGAACGAATGATTCAAGAGTTTAACATGGTTCAAATCCCTTTTGCTGTTCGTACACATATACAAACAGCAAAAATCGATTCAATCTATCAATCTTCTATATTCCCTTATATCCGCCTGATTAAGAAAGCCAATGGCGGAAAAGCAGATGCTCTAAATGCCGGTATTAACTTGTCCTCTTATTCCTATTTTTGTGCGATTGACGGCGATTCCATTTTAGAAAATGATGGACTGCTTAAAACGATGAAACCCATTATCGAGTCGGATGGACAAGTTATTGTAACCGGCGGATCGGTGCGGATTGCAAATGGTTCCACCATTTCGAGAAGTAAAGTAGAAATTATTGATCTTCCAAAGCATCCTGTTGTGCTTATGCAAATTATTGAGTACTTCCGCGCATTCTTAATCGGTAGACTAGCTTTGAGCCATTTGAACATTTTACTCATCGTCTCTGGCGCTTTTGGCGTATTTAACAAAGAACGAGTTATACAAGCCGGCGGATACAACAAAAACACAGTCGGTGAGGACATGGAACTGGTTGTCAGGCTGCACCGACTTTTACGAGAAGAAAAATCCAAACAGCGCATTGAATACGTTCCCGATCCAGTTTGTTGGACCGAAGCCCCGGAGTCACTTGAAGTTCTTAGATCTCAAAGAGTGCGATGGCAACGCGGATTATTCGAAACTTTATGGACGCATAAAAAAATGATGTTCAATCCTAAATATGGCGCAGTTGGATTGGTATCAATGCCTTATTTTCTTTTCGTTGAACTTCTCGGCGCAGTCTTTGAATTTTTTGGTTATTTCATTATTGTTGGTGGCCTTTTCTTTTCTTTGGTCGATCCACAAATTGCCGGCATTCTGTTCTTAGTGACAGTTTTATATGGCTCTCTTATTTCGGCATTAGCTGTCTTATTAGAAGAATTAACACTCCACAAATACCCAAAAACGTCTCATTTAGTACGCCTATATTTCTGGGCATTAACAGAAGCTTTTTGGTACCGCCCGCTAATGGTGTTGTGGAGAATTCAAGGCATTTTTGCCACTTTCCGCAAACAAGCGCATTGGGGCGATATGAAACGCAAAGGAATTTCGTCTTAATTTTAGGAGGTAAGCTTAGTTGAAAAAAATATTAGTAGCAGATGATGAAGACATTTTGCGCATCCTCATTACGGATACACTCGAAGATGACTTTGATGTTGAAGAAGCAGAAGATGGCAAAGAAGCGCTTCAAAAAATTAGAGACAACGATTACGATTTGATTGTTCTTGATTATATGATGCCTTACTTAACAGGCCTCGAAGTATTAGAAGCAGTAAGAAACGATCATAACACCACCAAAGTGCTGATGCTGACGGCCAAAGCACAAGATGCGGACCGGGAAAACGCGATAGCAAAAGGAGCGGATTATTTTATGTCCAAACCATTTAGCCCGATGGAACTGCTCACACTTGTCGAGAACATATTAGCTTCATAAGAAAAAACGAACAGATCCTTTGAGGACCTGTTCGTTTTTTTGTGAAATTACTTTTTAAAATTTCGAACCAAATAGAAAATTCTACCTGGTTGCTTAGCGCCGGCGCATCCACGTAAGCGAAGCGGTATCAAAAAATCGGTTTCTTTCGTACAACCTGCACACTCGCTATTCGTTATCAATATAATCTTTTCTAGCGTAAAAAATAACGCCGTCTTCATCTTGACCAGCCAATAGCTTTTTCATTACTTTTGATAAGTTAATTGGCGCGTATGGTTTTGTTAAGTAATGGCTAATTTTATTGATTTTCTTGGCATCAGAAGAAGGATCTAGCGCAGAGGAAATGACGATTGGGATGTTTTTGGTTAAATCATCCGCTTTCATCATGTCGACAAGGTCCCAGCCATCCATTTCTTCACCGAGCATAATATCGATAACTGCTCCTACTAGCGGTGTGCGTTTTGCTTCTTCAAAGGCGGCTTTTGGACAAGTATGGTAAATCACTTTAAATCCGTTGACCTTTAGTTCTTCAGAAAGTAAGAGCGTCAGACTCATATCATCTTCTACGATCATCACTGGCGGATTTTCTTCTGCGCCTTCGTGAGTCGCGTGTCCTTGCAGTTTAGAAACGAGCGGCAACTCAAAATGAATGACTGATCCTATTCCTTCTTGCGATTCTATCCAAATTTTTCCGTCGTGTTGAAGGATAATTTCCTGACAAATTGCGAGACCCAGACCAGTTCCACCGATTTTTCGGCGTGAGCTGTTATCAATACGCTGGAATTTAGAAAATAGTTTTGGAATATCATCAGGTGGAATACCGATTCCTTCATCTTCTATCGATACACGCAAGTTGTTCGCATCGTTTTTGATAGAAATGGTCACTTTCCCACCAAGTGGTGAAAACTTAACAGCGTTGCCGATTAAATTCATCAACACCTGGGCAATACGCTCTTGATCTCCTTCAACAATCACGTCAGAAGCATCGTCCACAAAGACAATTGAATGATCTTTTTGCGTACGGAATTTCTCAGCAGTTTCGATGATGATTTCATTGAGTGAAATTTTGTCCATGCGATAGACTTGGTCTCCAGACTCCATTCGTTGCAAGTCCAAAAAGTCATTAATAAGGTTAGTTAAACGTTTCGCTTCTTTGTAAATGGTTTTTAAATAGCGTTCTTGTTTTTCTGGCTTGAGTTGCTTGTTAAGCAATAACTCGGTGAATCCGAGAACACTGGACAATGGTGTTCGAAGCTCATGGCTCACGGTACTGACAAGCTCAGATTTCATTTTATCCACTTCATGTTCTCGCGTAATGTCTCGGTGGACAAAAATAGTACCGGTTTTTTCATTTTCTACAATGACCGGTGTACTGTAAACATCGATCACGCGCTCATACGGTTCTTTTACAGTGTACTGGAATGTATTGGCTTCTCGGTCTGTTTCGCGAATGCAGTTAGTTAAAAACGTAAACATCGATTCAGAATCAGTGGTCTGATCAGACATGCCCTTAATCCATATGTCTTGAGTAATCGAAGTATCCAGTGGTGCCTCGCCACAATTTAGCATTGTACACATGGTGTCGTTGCGCTGCACCATGTCTCCATTTTTCGAAATAAATTGAATGCCTTCGTTTATATTATTGATAATTCGTTCATTTAGCGTCCGCTCATGGATGGCCGCATCGTAAAGTTGAATGCGATCAATCGCTAAGTGAATGCGGTTTAACAATCCACTAATATCTTGTTCTTCTTCAGTTGAAAAAGTTCTGCCTACTCGCGATAAGCCAATTAACGCAATATGATCATTTTCTTCGTTTTTCACTGAAGCATATAGATCATGGATATATACAGTATCAGCAGTAAATCCTTTTTCTTGCTGCGCTTCTCTTTTTACAGTAAACGATTGGCGATCTTTCAATCTAGCTTTCAAATAATTGATTCGTTCTTCTTGAAATTGCTTGAACATGGTAGCTGTAAATCCTTTTAACGTATACTCACCAGTTTTAGGCAACCACAGTACTCCCGTATCAACTTCATACGTATCATTAAAATATTCGAGCGTTGCATTGATCAACTTCTGTTTATCCAACGTAAAAGACAAAATATGATTTAGCTCATTAAATCGAATCAACCGTTCTTTCGTTTTCTCGGTTTCTTTTAAAGATGCCCCGAGCTTCGTTTGTTTTTCTTGTAATTCTGTCTCGTTTAAAAGCAACACTTGGTTTTGAGAAGTTAACTCTTCTTGGTTTTTTTGAATGGTGTTGATCATTTCATGGAAAGTCTTAGACAAAACACCAAGTTCATCTGAGCGTTCGAGTGGTTTGTAAGCTACTTCCTCTCCTTGCACAAATCCTTCAATTGATTTTTGCATTCCTTCGATAGGCTTCACAATATCGTTTAAAGCTCTTAAAATAATAAAAACAATGACGATAAATAAAAGAACAAACAAAAGAATTAAGACAAACGAAAAAGTTTCTGCTTCTTTGAGCATATCTTCGTTTAATTTATTCAATGTATTTTCATTAGCCGCTTGATATTCCTCAGAAAATGCTACAAATTCATTTACTGCAGTGTTCGTACCGCCTTGAGATAACTTCCGTAATTCTTCGTAATCATTATTCCGAACAGCAGCAACTGCAGCAGGAAAGATTACTTCTTCGAATGTGCCAACAAAATCACTTAACTCAACAAGCCGCTCTTTTTCTTGTCGCGTAATTGATAGCTCATTCATGTCAACGATTGATTTTTTTAAATCCTTTAGCTCTGTATATGACATAATCAATTCTTGTTCGTTTTGAAAAGCATAAAATCCTCTAGTTCGGAAAAATAATTGATTTAATGAATGCACAAGACTTCTAAGTGTTTCTTGTTTTTCTGTGAGTTCTGTAAATTCGTCTAGTTTTTCTTGTTGTTGGTTGTTCATATAGAAGTTAATCCCAATAATTAGTAAGCAACAAACAAGGACAGATGAAAATGTTAACCGCAAATATTTATACCTAATCCCTTTTTCAAATGAATTCTTCATGCACTTCCTCCTTGATGTCTATAGACTTTCTGTTTCGACAAACAGCTTTTACTTGCAGCTATTATCGCTTACATGCACTTAAGTTGTTGCAGGTACTTTCACACTCATGAAATTGCCACTCATAAAGTCGATTCAATAGCCAATTTTTTCAAAATTAAACCTTCATTAGTATATGTTTTTATCTTGCATTTACAGTATACGACATTAACATTTTAAAAAAACATTTTTTACTTTTTATATTTTAAGCTAGTAGTTAAAATCGAACAGCCCCTATTTTCTCAAAAGTTTAACGAACTAGAGAGTCGGGAATAGTTGATATATTGAAAAGAATGAAATTACTTTTGAGAGGATGGATAAATTGGATATTATTGAACGAGTCATTCAATTAGCCAATAACAATGTAGCAGAAGGCGGTAGACCTTTTTCATGTATCATTACGCGTGGGGATGAAATTATTGCTGAACGCGCAAACCAAGTGGCGCAAACAAATGACCCCACTGCACATGCAGAAACTCTTGCTATTCAAGACGCCTGTAAAAAGCTCGGAACTGAACATTTAACAGATTGCGAAATTTACATACTGGCCAGTCCGTGTCCAATGTGTTTAGGCGCGATGTATTATTGCAGCCCGCAAAAAGTCACTTACATCACAACTAGAGAAGAGTACAAAACCTATTACCGTGACGATCGAAAATATTTTGAGTTAGAAAATTTTTACGATGAGTTCTCAAAATCCACCGATGCGCGACGCCTTCCGATGACACAAGTTGATCATTCGGAAAGATTAGCCCCTTATAAACTGTGGAACGAAAAACATGGTACAAATAAAGCATAAAAAACAAACACCCCGGTCTAAGCACTTGTCAAAAGTGGTTAGACCGGGGTGTTTGTTAATTTGGACATTTGTTTTAGCTTCTGTAGAACTTATTTAGTTCCCAATTAACTTCTCACTTTTCTTCATGCCAATAATAATCGCTTAAAACATTAGCTAACGCTTCTACAGTTCGATGAAGTTCTGCTACTGTATTATCGACTCCGCCAATTTCAATAATAATCGCGTTGGGAGACAAGTTCTGATTGTAGACACCGTTCCCTTGGCTCTTATCTTTTTCAAGTGTTCCTTTAGATAATCCCGGATATTGAGTTTCAAGTTGTTGATGCAACTGTTTAGTAAATGTCAGGTTTTTTTCAAATTCTTTGTGGCCGGTGCCGACAACAAACAACAGGCGGGCATAATCTTGTTTATTTAGTTTTACAGTAGTCGAATCTTTACGCAAAGAATCACGGTGAATATCTAAGAAAATTTCTAAGTTGCGATTTTTCTGTTGAGCAGTTTTTACCTGTTCTCCGGATACAGAATAAGAACTGCCATAATCTAGCTCTCTTGTATTTAACTCCCGAACAATGTCAGTAGAATTGGCTATTGTTCCTATGCTTCTTCGTTCAAGAGCTTTTTCCAGCATCTCACCGACTAAAGTAATATTAATCTTGGAGTGATAAGCATCTTCTGGTTGACTTATCTTTTTAAAATATGGCAAAAAAGCTTCTCTACTGTGGGAATGATAGATGTAAATAACGTCTTTTCCAAAAGTTGAATGTCCCGTGTCTATCTGTTTTCCAGACATGACATCGTCAAATAAATTTTCGATATTCTGTGATGATTGTTCTTTTTCTTCAAATAGTGTTTTCATAGCAGGTTGAAATTCATCTCTCATTGGCTGCCCGACCTGTAAAATTGAGGTTTTATCAGGATTGAGCGCAGTGTCTGAAAGACCCGTTTCTCTACTTTTGTGTTGGAAGAGTTCCAAGTAGAAATTTTTAGAACCGGGCTCAACTGTTTCACTATTTTTGTAAGCATGTTGCTTTATATTGATGTAAATGAATGCCGAAGCGAGTATCAGTAAACCAGTCGCAAGCATAATTGCGAAATACAATAAGTTCGTTACTCCAGGTTTTTTCTTTTTCATTTTTTGAGTGTTCTTATGAATGCTCGGTGACATCGGTTGGCCTACTTTTCAGTTAAATTTCTGAGCGGGAAACTTTTATGCTAGTACTATTTAGTTGCCAGCTCTCCTAAGAACGACAATCGCACGGGTACAAAACTTTTTTACACAGCTCAGTTAGGCTTTTAGCAATTTCGCATTGATTGCGACAATAATCGTACTTAAACTCATAAGCACAGCACCAATCGCCGGACTCACCACAAGTCCCCATGGAGCGAGTACACCGGCAGCTAGCGGAATCGCAAAAATATTATATCCAGTAGCCCACCATAAATTCTGCACCAGTTTCCGGTAAGTCTTTTTTGATAAATCTATTAAGGCGACCACATCATTTGGATTGCTTCGAACAAGTATGACATCAGCCGTTTCCATGGCGACATCCGTGCCTGCACCAATGGCAATTCCAAGATTGGCTGTGGCAAGTGCCGGGGCATCGTTCACACCATCTCCAGTCATCGCTACTTTCCAGCCTTTTTCTTTAATCTTTTTGATTTGATTGGCTTTGTCATCCGGTAGCACTTCAGCATAAACTTCCTCAATTCCTAGTTGTTTCGCTACCCAGTCTGCCACTTTCTTATTATCTCCTGTCAACATAATCGAATGAATACCTTGTTCTTTCAAAGTTGCGACGGCTTCTTTAGCAGTTTCGCGGACCATATCAGCAAGCGCAATCATTCCAGCTAACTCGTCTTCCACCAAAACAAAAACCACCGTTTTGCCTTCTTCTGATAACTCATTAAATTGCTGTTGATCATAATTCAGCTTGTTATTATTAATGTAACGCGGACTGACCACATTCACTTTCTGGCCGTCCACTTGTCCTTGAATGCCTTTTCCAGTAATCGATTCAAAATCAGTTACTTTTCTTAGCTCAATTCCTTTATCTTTAGCAGACTGTACAATTCCTGTTGCAATTGGGTGTTCCGAATTTTGTTCGATGCTAGCAGCAAACTGCAAAACTTTCTCTTCTGTATATTCATTATTTGGCACAATATTGGTAATACCGAATTCCCCTTTTGTTAAGGTTCCTGTTTTATCAAAAACGATTGCATTTAAGTTGCGGGCATCTTCAAATCCAGTTCGATTGCGAATCAATAATCCTTTTTTCGCTGATATGGAGGTCGAAACAGCTACAACAAGTGGTGCCGCTAACCCTAACGCATGGGGACATGTTATAACCATAACTGTCACCATGCGTTCAACTGCGATGTCTACAGAGTAACCGAGCAGTAGCCAAACGGTAAAGGTAACAAGTCCTGCACCTATCGCCAGATAAAACAGCCATTTGGCTGCACGATTGGTTAAATCCTGCGTTCTGGATTTGGATTCCTGTGCTTCTTTGACCATTTTGATGACTTGCGATAAATAAGATTCCTCACCCGTTTTCTCTACTTCTATTGTCAAAGAGCCTTCCTTATTCACTGAACCCCCTATGACTCCATCACCTGCTGTTTTATCGATAGGTAAAGATTCTCCTGTCAGCATCGATTCATCTACCGTGGAGTTCCCTTCCATAATCAAGCCATCCACCGGAATTTTTTCACCGGGTTTGATTAATAACCAATCTTTGTTTTTAATTTCGGATAACGGCACATCGTGCACTTGTTTATGCTTGTCCAATTTATGTGCTTCGTTTGGCATCAATTGAATTAGCTGCTCGAGTGCATTGGATGCTCCCATAATCGAACGCATCTCAATCCAATGGCCGAGCAGCATAATGACGACCAAAGTTGCCAGTTCCCAAAACAACTGATTGCCATCCCAACCAAATACCACCATAGTGCTATAGCCGTAAGCAATCGTAATCGCTAGGGCGATCAACGTCATCATTCCTGGATTTTTATCTTTTAACTCGCTGATTCCACCTGTTAAAAATGGCCAGCCTCCGTAGAAAAAGACAATCGTTGATAACGCAAACAGAATATATAGATCATTGTCAAAACGCCAATCGACTCTCAAAAAATCTTGAATCATCGGTGACAACGCTAGTATGGGCAGCGTCAAAATTAATGAAATAAAAAAACGTTTTTTAAAATCTTCTACCATATTGCCGTGTTCTTGATGCCCATGATGATTACTGCCATGCTCTTCATGCATCTTTTCGGATTGGTCGTGAGAATGATTCTGCTCAGTTGAATGTGAATGATTTTGATGACTGTTGGGGCTTTGCTGTTTCTCCATTTAACTCTCTCCTCTTATCCTGAGAATAGCGTGACATTTAGTTTTCTTCGTTATTCTTGTGGCGATTTTTTCCAAGTCCCTTCCTCATCTGTTTAATTAATCGTTTAAATTCAGCTTATGAAAACGACCTAAACCTTAGCTTATTAAGAAGCCGGCCTTTTCAGTTCAATCAAGATAAAAAACAATAAATCAATTTTCAAAGATCGTTTGTTAAACATCGCAGCCTCTTTTTAACCAACCAGCTCAGTCGATCTGCAAACTACTCAAACGAATGGAAGGATTCCATTTTGCTAGAACAGTTGACTAGTCACTTTTACTTACCGAATCTTTCTTTTTCCAAGTAATTCAAGCTTACCTAAAAAGTTTTGATTTTTTGTGCAGATTTACAGCTTTGCCAAATATATTGTCTATATACAAAAAAACGCCATCATTCCTGCACTGGATATGCATAGTTATTGAGTAAAGTTAGTTTTGAAGAAGGCAAATGGAAGGAAGGAATAATATGCGAAAAATTACACTTGGCTCATTTGTTTTAAGTTTTATCTTAGTCGGTTGCAGCAACATGTCCTCACAAAATACGCCTATGAATAATGAACATATGGGCGGTAACACAGATTCTCAGCAAGACATGGGTGGCATGATGCACGGCAATGTGCCTCTACTTGAATCTTCTAAAGGTTTAAAGGCACTGGCGATTCCGCCAATTTTGGAAAAACAACAAGGTCAAGATTATGATTACGAAGTCATTGCTCAAAAAGGAAACACTGAGTTTTTCGATGGCGTCTCGACTGATACGTATGGCTATAACGGTGATTTACTTGGTCCCACACTTAAGATTGAAGAAGGCGAAAGTGTCGATGTTAAAATCACCAACAATCTAGATGAACCGACTACATTTCACTGGCACGGTCTTGAAGTTCGTGGGGAAATAGATGGAGGTCCACACGGTGGAATCCAGCCCGGTGACAGCCAAATCGTCACACTAGAAGCTGATCAGCCAGCTGCCACGCTATGGTATCATCCACATATTGACGGCTCGACAGCTGAACAAGTATTCAAGGGCCTCTCGGGAATGTTGCTTATTGATGAGAAACCTAGCTCTGCCTCACAACTTCCTACTGAGTATGGAGTTGATGACATTCCGCTTATTTTCCAAGATCGTTTGTTCGATGACAACAAACAACTAAACTACAACAAGCTCATGAACGATGATGGAACTTTAGGTACTGTTTCCATCATCAACGGAACGATTCATCCAAAACTTACTGTTACGAAACCCGTCATGCGTTTTCGTCTACTGAACGGAGCCAATGCACGAAACTATACATTCCGCTTGAGCAATGGTGATCGCTTTACCCAAATCGCTTCAGATGGTGGGCTACTAGACGAGCCTGTTGAAACCAAATCGCTGACACTCGCCGCTTCAGAACGCGCTGAAATTTTGATTGATTTCTCCAAGCTCACTGACGAAGAGTCTCTTTCCCTCATCAATGATGAGGGGATAGAATTACTGCCCTTTGATGTGGCTCTCGACGATTCTCCAGCTAGTTCGCCTGAGATGTGGACAGCTGATGAGCCGTTCTTAACCGCACAGGAAAAAGCACGCCCTGTCTCGAAAGATATTGAGCTGTTCGGCATGATGGACATGGTTACGATTAATGGTAAGAAATTTGATCCAAATCGAATCGACTTGCGCCAAGAACAAGGCGTTACGGAAGTATGGGAAGTTTACAACAAACCCGACATGATGGGCGGAATGATTCACCCCTTCCATATCCACGGCACTCAATTCAAGATTATCTCGCGCGATGGCAAGGAGCCAGAACCGAACGAACAGGGCTTAAAAGACAGTGTGCTAGTCAACCCTGGCGAAAAAGTAAAATTACTTGTGACGTTCCCAGAAGAAGGCATTTTCATGTTCCATTGCCACATTTTAGAACACGAAGATAACGGCATGATGGGACAAATCGAAGTGTTTTAATATGTAAAAAGGCAGCTAGCGAATTTCGCTAGCTGCCTTTTCAGACTGTCCAGAAAGTATAGGTTACTACTGAATGATTCATTTTCATATTAGCAAAATAAAAATACACAAACAGTGGAAAATCTTGACCCCGTCACTTAATTTTACCTATTGATAAGTTAATACGATAATTTCCGTATGTTAAAAGACGTTCGAGGAACATCTCCAGCTCTTCATTCGAACCAAAATGCCCAGTCAATAAATAACAGCCATCTCCGCTCGTACGGTGCGCTTCAGAGATGGCCTCTTGTGCTTTAAAAAAGTCATGAAAGGTTTTGTGATCCGTCGTTTCGACGAAGAACGTGATAAATGCTGTGATCGGCTGTATTAGCTTTACGCGATTTATGGCGATTGTGTACTGTTCAATAATCCCCATATCTTCCAACCTTCGAATCCGATTTCCCACAGCTTGCCCAGTCATGTGTACTTTTTGTCCAATTTCTTTCCACTGTATTCTGGAGTTTTCTTTTAATAATGCCAGTATCTCAAAATCTATGTGATCAATGATAATTCCCAACCCTTTCATCATGAAAGTTGAACGTCCAAAAGCGATTCGCCAACTTATTCTTCTTTTGTCTACGACTATCTATACTTGGTTTATATCCTGTTTCACTAATTGTTTAGCCATATACATTTAGTTCGTTCCTAAAGAAATAAGATATAAACCAAAAGGAGGTTATATGAATGTTACTACAGGAAATTTTAGAGCACAATGACCAGTTCGTAGCAAAAAAAGAATACGTACCTTATGAAACTACTAAAATGCCACAAAAGCGAATGGTTGTCGTGTCATGCATGGACGCTCGTTTAATTGAGTTGCTTCCAAAAGCGTTAGATATACACAATGGGGATGCAAAGATTATTAAAAATGCAGGCGGAACTATTAGCCATGCGTTCGGCAGCATGATGCGCAGTATTGTTACTTCAGTATACGAACTGAATGCTGAAGAGATTTACATTATTGGACATCATGGATGCGGCATGAGCCAAAGCAATCCACAAGGAACACTGCAAAAGATGGTCGATCGCGGTGTGACTTCTCCGATGGTTCTTTCTGCTATCGAATATGCGGGTGTTGACCTGCACAAATGGTTGTTCGGATTTGATGACGTCGTTGACTCCATAACTGCGAACACCGAATTAGTTCGAAACCATCCACTCATTCCTAAAGATATTCCCGTACACGGTCTTGTTATTGACCCGCAGACAGGCAAACTGGATGTCATCGTTGATGGATACAAAGATTTAGCAAGATCTGTTGAATTGGAGCAATCACTCTAGAAAGACGTTTTGTTGTCAGTGTCTTATACTAAAAATCGGTAAAATACAGTGCACACTAGAGGAGATGCTCAGGAGCATCCGTTCCACTTATATCAAAATAAATGAAATGAAAAGGGAGTTTTTATAAATGAATAGAAAAGAAGCAACTCAAAAAATACTTGACGCTAAATTTGCAAAAGGATTAACATGGAACGAAATCGCTATGGAAAGTGAAAATGCTGAAAGTTGGATCGTCACTGCTTTATTAGGACAAGCTACAATGACTCGTCCAGAAGCTGAAAAAATAGGAACATTATTAGATCTTGATGAAGAAGTCGTACAAGCTTTGACGCAAATCCCATTCCGAGGCGACGCCATACAAATGCCCCCTACTGATCCAGGTCTATATCGGTTGTACGAAATGGTATTGGTATACGGTCCTACCATTAAAGAACTCATCCAAGAAAAATTTGGCGAAGGCATTATGAGTGCGATTGATTTTGAACTGGATATGCAGAAAAAAGAAGATCCAAAAGGAGATCGTGTCGTTTTAACATTGAATGGAAAGTTCTTACCTTATAGAAAGTGGTAATGAATTACTATAGTATGGAATAGAGCTAGTATAGTTTTTTTAACGCACGTTCGCATTAGAAAAAGCTATACAGCAAATAAATAGATAGATAGAGGAACCAGTATATGCTCAATAACATAAGCAAGCAAAAGTCTGTTCTAATTATCTTCGCTATTTTTGCGATATCTATCAATATGAGACCCGCCATCACATCAATTGGTCCCATGCTTGAAACGATTCGTGAGCAACTGACCTTGTCTAATGCACAAGTTAGTTTGTTGACGGCGGTTCCAGTTATTTGTATGGGTGTTTTTGCCACGATGGCTCCCGTATTAAACCGGAAATTCGGATTAAAACGGACGATTTATGCGATGCTCATTTTGATTGGACTCATGACTGCGTTACGAGGTTTTGTTTCCAGCTTTATCGTTTTAATCGGGACCGCATTAATTATTGGTATCGCGATTGCGGTAATTGGCCCCCTTCTTTCCGCGATGATTAAACAGTATTTCCCGGATCGCGCGGCAGCCGTCATTGGCGTTTACTCACTCGGTATGGGAGTAGGTTCTGCAGCTAGTGCCGGATTAACCGTTGTGTTTTTTGATAGAACCGGGTCCTACTTGTTGGCGCTTAGTAGCTGGTCTGTGCTGACACTTTTTGGTTTAGTTGCGTGGTTTTTCGCGATGAAAGGACCTATCGAAGTACGTCAACTCGATTCCGTTGTCGCGAAAGAGCATCAGAAAAAAATACGATCTCCGTGGAAAACACGGAAGGCCTGGCTATTTTTATTATTCTTCGGGTTACAGTCATCTGCGTTTTTCTCGATCATTACATGGCTCGCACCAATTGCGGTTGCGGCTGGAATGACCTTGCTGCAGGCAGGATTGTTGCTTAGCATTATGACGACCGTTCAACTGTTTTTGAACATCCTTCTGCCGTTGCTCATGGAGCGTTTTCCCGCCCGGAAGTTTTGGTTGTTGCTTATGCTAGTTGCAGGGACGCTCGCAGTCGCCTTGTTTTGGACAGGGATTCATCCACTCATGTGGACAGGTGCCTTTATTATGGGTATTCCGCTTGGCGGATTGTTCCCGATTGCCCTGCTGTTGCCACTAGATGAAACAAAGACAGCTGAAGAAGCTAGTTCCTGGACGGCCATGATGCAAACCGGTGGATTTATCATAGGTGGACTATTGCCACTTTTGATTGCAGTTGTTTACGACGTGACCGCAAATCATCAGTATACGTTCGGTATTATCTTGTCGCTATACGTGATGATGTTCATCTTGACGTTTATGATTGGCGATAAAAAAGTACGTGAAGATCACTAAAAAAAGCATAACCCCCACAAAGAAAATGATTCTTTGTGGGGGTTATGCTGTTCACATCGATTATTTCGTATTCGGCTAGTGCTGGAAAATCAGACTTTAATCGACGGTCGATCAATTTTTTACTAGTACTTACTCTTTCCAATAATCATTAGCTGCAGCTACTGTTTGAAAATTGATCGCCACCACTTGGGAAGCTAAAGTTAAACTATCTGCGTTATTTGCGTAGACTGGACGTAACTTTTTACGGATACTTTCATCTGGTTGCGTCATTCCTACAGCTTTACGTGCCAATTTCACTGCTAATTCGTACCCTTCCTCAGGTGTATCCGTCTTTAACGTTGGTAACCACGATTCTTGACTCATCTAAATCCCTCCCAAAAGTTTCTTCGTTCGATTTCTAACATATTCGGCTTACTGCTTCACCTACTGCTAAAATTTTCAAAATAAACGTGAACAACACTTATAAACGATTTAATATTAACATATTTTTCAGAAAACTTAAAAGAAATTCTAATACTAAGCTGCGCGTTTGCTTACTAACTGATTTAGTTACCTCCCTTTTGTTTTTTTCGATCGAGAATTAGCCAAATATAATAAGTAATCACTCCAATAATCACCAATAACGTCGAGATCAGCTGAAGCTCATTCGGTAAAAATAGATACAATAAGATGGCTCCGATGATTAACGGGATCATTGTAGCAAAATAGACGCGTACTCTGTTATTTTTAAAACTCATATCAAACCGATTCATAGTTTCCTCCCTCTTTTCACCAATTTCATTAAGTTAAAAAAGACAACCTGGAAGATACACTGATATCTTCCAGGTTGTCTTTTCAGTTCACACTTATTCTTCAATCACTTGCTTAGGCTTACGAACAAGAGCCATTACGCCCGCAATAAGATAAAAGAGTCCAGCCAAAATACCGGCTCCACTTGTCACAATTGCGACGATCACTGCGGTCGCAATAAAGATGATGCCAGCCACTACCGGCTTTTTGTTGCTTTTTAGGAAAACGATCGCAACAATCCCTAAAATCACGGCCACAACAGAAGCGATTGCGAACAACCAGCCGCCCGTCCCTAATGCATCTAGCATAACTTCCATGTCGCTCATACCAAGTTCAGGATTTTGTTCAATCGTTTCATTGAACACCTCTTCCATTAACCCTTTGTTGTTCTGAAGCCAAATCATAAACCCACCTAAAGCTGCGGTAAATACGTAACCCAAGGCACCGATAACGGCTAATACAATTTCTGCTGTTCGTTTCATCATCATCCTCCTAATGTTAATCCTATATTTGATTTATTGTCCTGCAATGTCCCGTTTAGTAAACGCAGTCCACGCTGCACCAATGAACACGGCGAAATAGACCAACAAAACGACAATCGAGAACGTTAGTGTCATGCCTTCAATCAGTGGCTCTGCACCGTCCATATATTGCTTTAAATTCGTATTGGCGAACAAAATGTACTTAGACCATCCGTACTGTGAGAGGAACGCAACAATCGCATTGCCCGCCATCATTAAGAAAATCGCTAAGCCAATTGCCATGCTACTGCTTCTAAAAATGGCAGAAATCATAAATGCGAAAGTTGCCATCATAACGAGTGTTATGAGACTCAATCCGTAATCTTGCACAATTTCACCTAACACGCCATTTTGACCAAAGCCACCCGCTTGTTGCTGCACGATAGAAGGATTCACCCCGTTAAGGCCGAATAGTATGGCTCCAACAACTAAAGAAGTGACAAGCAGGAAAACGAGCAACGTCAGTGCGAAAATTAACACCGAGGCATATTTGGAAAACAAAATCTTAGTGCGTGAAATCGGACGAATAAGCAATAGCTTTATCGTGCCCCATTTAAATTCATTTGAAATAATTCCTGCTGCGACAATAATAGTAAACAAGCTAATGACTGATGAAAGAAAACTATTTTCTAACACATATTCCCAGCCGTCATAAGGCTGCGGCTTAATATTGTTTTCTAGATAATAGTTGTTTTCTTCAATAATCACCGGATTGGAAAATTGCAGAAATTCATCTTCCTCCATTTCAGTCGCCAGCTGTGTATTTTCCGCCTGCACTTCTTCCTGCCAATTGTCTCCGTATTCTTTAAAATCAGTTTCAGGACCCATAAATTTGGTTATCAGTCCGCCGCCTATAACAATAAGTGCTAAAACAATAAACATAATCCATGTCGATTTTTGGGCATATAATTTGATTTGCTCGTTCCAGATTAAGTTCATAAAATTACTCAATGGTATTCTCTCCAATCAAGTCAAAAAATTTATCTTCTAACGTTGCTTGTAACACACGAACACCGTAAATATTAATTCCTTGTTCGATTAAACTCTTTAAAACAGCGGGAATTTCTTCGTGTTTAATGGATATGGACAGCTCTTTTGCCGTCACGCCAATTTTATTTGTGGTCTGCGTTTCCAAATAGATTTTAGCAGATTCAAGTGGCTCTGCTTCAATGAATACTTCTTTTAACGCTTCATCGTTTTGGACGCTCCGAACCGCTTCAATCGCAATCAATTCCCCATTTTTAATGACACCAATCCGGTCACACATCAATTCAATTTCTGTTAGTAAATGACTCGATACGATGACCGCGACATTTTCTTTTTCAGCTAAATTGCGGATGTATTTACGAATTTCTCGAATTCCAGAAGGATCGAGACCGTTAGTCGGCTCATCTAATATCAAAATCGACGGTCCGTGCAGCAATGCTTGTGCAATCCCTAGACGCTGGCGCATACCAAGTGAATACCTTCCTACTTTTTCATGAATCGCATGTTCCAACCCAACGAGTGAAATCACTTGTTTCATGCGATCTTCCGTAACGTCGTTAACCATTCGTGCATATTGCTTTAAGTTGTTCCAACCACTTAAAAATGGGTACATTTCGGGATTTTCGACAATTGCTCCAACATGTTGAATGGCTCCTTTAAAATCGGTTTTAATGCTTTTTCCTTCAATCAGCACATCACCTTCTGTAATATCGATTAAGCCGACCATCATGCGAATGGTTGTCGTCTTGCCCGCTCCGTTTGGCCCTAAAAATCCAAACACTTCTCCTGCTTGAATTTCAAAATCTAACCCTTTAATAATTGGCTTTTTCCCAATGGTCTTTTTTAAATTGACCAATTGCATTGCTGGTTTTGACATAAACTCGCCTCCATAAATTTTCTTCCCTTTACTTTACGAACCAAAAGAAGGAAAGTTCCTATAATTGGGAAATTAGATAAAAAAACAGCGAAGTAATTCTCTCTTGCGGCTCGCTGCTTTCTATAGGATTACAATTTTTTAGCGCGAATTTGCTTGAACTCGTCTGATTAAGGATATAGTAGCAGTACTAGATAATTTTTTCACCAGCTTTAGAAAACGTCTCGGTAGGCTGGAACAAAATTCGATCAACTCATTGCAGTTGCGTTTCTCTATTCTTTATCGATACTTCCTTAAATTAAACGAATACATTCTCATACCAATTAGTTGTTCTATTCGATAGGAGGTCTTCATCGTGAAACCACAAGTACTAATCGTAGGAGCAGGCCCAACAGGACTTGATCTTGCTTACAGCCTAGCACGCTTCCATATTCCTTTTCGGATCATCGAAAAAAAGTCCGGAACCGGTACAGCGTCTCGTGCACTCGCTGTGCATGCACGGATATTAGAGCATTACCAGCAGCTCGGCTTATCCAATAGAATCGTCAGGAAAGGGCAACCCATTTTGTCACTTGATTTGAGTGATGGGAAAGAAGTCAAAGCCAATTTGAAGTTTCACGATTTTGGTAAAGGCTTGAGCCCATTTCCATTGATCCTTAGCTTGCCTCAAGATGAACACGAAGAAATTCTCGTTGATGAATTGAAAAAACTCGGAATTAGCGTGGAGTGGAATACGGAACTATCTTCTTTTGTGGACACCGGAGAAGGCATACGCGCGGTTTTAAAAAAAGAAGGAGCCCCTGAAGAAACTGCTGATTTCGCTTATTTATGCGGATGCGACGGTGCGGGAAGTACGGTACGAAAAGGACTGAACTTTGAATTTCCCGGTGGTACGTATAAGCAGTTATTTTTCGTCGCCGATGTCGAAACCGAAAAATCAGAAGTGGAAATGGAAAAAATGGATATGTATATGGATGATGACGGTTTTATGTTGTATATGTCTGTGAGAAACGCACACACAAAAAGGATACTTGGAGTTGTGCCTGAGGAACTCAGTGAGATTCCGGATGTTGAATACCACCATATGAGCGATTATATCGAAAGGAAAATTGGAGTAAAAACGTCACAGGTCAACTGGTTTTCTACTTATCGCGTCCACTACCGCGTCAGTGAGCATTTCTCCAAAGGACGTTGCTTTATATTAGGTGACGCAGGACACCTTCATAGCCCTGCAGGCGGACAAGGCATGAATACCGGTATTGGCGATGCCTTCAATTTATCTTGGAAGCTCGCAGCAGTGCTCCATGGAAAAGCTGCCCCATCCTTACTCGAAACTTATGAAACGGAGCGGATTGCTTTTGCGCGGAGATTGGTTGCGACTACTGATCAAGCCTTTCAAACCATCATCAATCAAAAGCTTCGCGGCACTTTATTGCGTAAGTTTATCGTACCGTATGTCGTGCCTTCGTTATTTAAATTTTCGCTTACTAAACTGAACGCCTTTAAAGTGTTATCTCAAATTCACATTAACTACAGGGACAGTGCCTTAAGTAAAGGAAAGGCAGGGAAAATTTTTGGGGGTATGCGTTTGCCATGGATTGAACTTGCTGACAGCAGTAACTTTCAAGCCTTGCAATCGGTTGATTGGCAAATCCATATTTATGGCAAAGCCAGTCAAGAACTAAAAGACTTCGCTGACATGCAGTCGCTTGAGGTCCATGAATTTGCGTGGCAAGCTACTATGAAGAAAGCAGGATTTCAGCAAAATGCATTGTATCTTGTTCGCCCGGATGGTCACGTCGCTTTAGCGAGTACAGCGCAAGACATTGACGCGTTGAAAAACTATTTGGCTAGTTTTGAAATAATCGCTTTTCATGCATTGTGATTTTACAGTTCAACAAAACAGAGAATCCTGCCGATAGTTAAACTCGGCAGGATTCTCTGTTTGATTATTTCTACTGTTATTGCTCAAGTATCTCTTCAATTTCATTTTTAATAACCGATACTTGCGGTCCATATACAACCTGCACGCCTGTTCCGTTCATAATAATTCCTTTACTACCCGTCGCAGGAAATGCCTCTTTTTGTACAAGTTCTGGATCTTTAACCGTTACCCTTAAGCGAGTTGCACAGTTATCCAGATCCACGATATTTGCTTGTCCCCCGAATGCCTCAATGATGGTATGTGGACGGCTCTGTTGCGGATCAACCGAAACCGCATTTGCTGCGGGTGCGTCCATTTTTTCATCTTCACGACCTGGCGTTTTGAAATTGAATTTCTTAATCAAAAATTTGAATACAAAATAGTACATGAAGAACCAAACAATCCCAAGCGGAATCACATATATCCAGTTTGTTTTATCCTGACCTTGTAACACTCCAAATAAGATAAAGTCAATAAATCCTCCTGAGAACGTTTGACCAATTGTGATATTAAAAATATCCGCCATCATGAAGGCTAGACCATCAAAAATCGCATGAACTAAATACAAGACCGGCGCGATAAAGAGGAAAGAGAATTCTAATGGTTCGGTAATTCCCGTTAAAAACCAAGTCAACGCTGCAGATAACATAAGCCCGCCCACGACTTTTTTGTTTTCAGGTTTTGCCGTATGATAAATTGCTAATGCAGCACCTAACAAACCAAACATCATCGTAATAAAGCGACCAGACATAAAGCGTGATGTTCCTTCAAAAAAGTGAGTAGTCGAAGGATCACTCAACTGAGCAAAGAAAATGTTCTGTGTTCCTTGTACGAGCTGACCACCAATTTCGAGTGAACCGCCAATCCCCGTTTGCCAAAAGGGCAGATAAAAAATGTGATGCAATCCAAAAGGACCAAGCATTCGTAGAATAAAGCCGTAAATGAAAGTGCCAATAACACCCGTTGCGTTAACTAAACCGCCTGCCTGAGTAATCAAGTGCTGGAATAGCGGCCAAATAAAATACAACGCCGTTCCTAATAGAATGGCCGAAAAAGCAGTCACAATCGGAATAAAACGAGAGCCTCCGAAGAATCCTAAGTACTGAGGCAACTCAATTTTATTAAATCGGTTATGCAACAGCCCCGTCATGATCCCAACCATAATTCCGCCGAACACACCCATCTCGAGCGTTTGAATACCAAGCGCCATCCCTTGTCCAGCGCTGGATAACGCCTCAACAGCAAGTTCATCGTTGATGATTAAAATCCCATTAATTGATGCGTTCATCACGAGGTAGCCGATAAGTGCAGCGAGACCGGCCGTCCCTTTGTCTGAACGTGCTAAACCAATAGCAATCCCGACTGCGAAAATGACAGGCAAGTTCGCAAAAATAATGCTTCCTGCACTACTCATAATTGTAAATATCGCTTGTAAGAATGCGATATCTAGAAACGGGTAAGTACTTACTGTATTCGGGTTCGATAGAGATCCACCAATTCCAAGCAGTAATCCTGCTGCTGGTAGTATCGCAATAGGCAACATAAATGACTTTCCAAATTGCTGTGCTTTTCCAAATAAATTTTTCAACTTCCAAACCCCTTTGATGAATCTTTAGCAACAGAATTAATTAAATGCTTTCGTAAATTTATGCATACGTATACAATTTCCATAAAAAAATGCCCCATTCTCTTCAGGATTTCACAAATCACATGTTCATCCCGAAATTATGGAGGCATTACTTTTAAAGTTTTCAACACTTAAACTAAAAGAGCTGAAGATTGTTTTTGGTGATTAAAAATATTAAAAGTATTTCGCTGCCATTTTTTTCGCAACTTCTATTTTTTCTTCTGTCAATTCTTTCATTGGTTGACGGCAATAGCCCGCGTCTACACCTTTTTCTTTCAGAATCTCTTTTAACGTTTGATAGAGACCGTTGTTTAAAAGTTCTGTGATGAAATCATTTGTTTCGTGTTGGATTTCTCTTGCTTTTGCAATCTCGCCTTTGTTTGCCAGTTCGTAAATTTCACGTGCGCGTTGTCCGTTCACGTTGAACGTACTGCCAATCGCACCGTCAACTCCAAGAACAGCCGCGGAAAGAAGCATTTCATCAAATCCGGCATACAGCAATTTGTCGGGGAATGTTTTTCTCATTCTTTCTAATAGATAGAAATCACCGGCTGTGAATTTTACGCCAATAATCTTTTCGTTTTCGAAAAGCTCAGCAAATTGATCGATACTAATATTGACACCTGTTAAGAACGGGATTGAGTAAATAATCATTTTGTTGTCTACTGAATTGATGATTGTATTATAGTAGTTTTTGATTTCTTCAAAATCAAATTTATAGTAAAACGGCGTAACCGCAGAAAGTGCATCATAACCTAAATCAGTGGCATATTTAGCAAGTTCGAGTGATTCTTTCAAATTGATAGAGCCAACTTGTGCGATTAATTTCACCTGATCTTTTACTTCGTCTTTTACGATACGGAAAATTTCTTTCTTTTCTTCTGTCGAAATCATGAAGTTTTCACCAGTGCTGCCGTTTACATACAACCCATCTACTTTTGTAACATCCAGGTTGTAACGAATAATTTCGCGTAACCCTTTTTCGTTGATTTCTCCATCTTTATCGTAAGAGACCATTAACGCCGTAAATAAGCCTTTCATCTAACCGCTCCCTTTATCATGATGTGTTCTATTTGTTTAAACTTGAGACAAATCGCTTTGTAATTTCTCTTGGTCGCGTGATTGCAGATCCTACAATACATGCATGAGCTCCGTAAGACATCGCCTGTTCTAGCTCTTCGGGCTTCCAATAGCCGCCTTCTGCCATCACGGGAGTATCTATTGCTTCGGAAAGAGACTTGATCAAATCAGTATTAGGAAGCACTTGATCTTTTGTATACGCTGTATATCCTGAAAGTGTCGTCGCAATTAAGTCAAAACCGAGTTCATTTGCTTTAATCCCTTCTTCGAACGTAGAAATGTCCGCCATTAATAATACAGCTGGAAATACATTTCGGATTTCTTCGTAGAATTCATCCAAACTTTGCCCATTTGGTCGCAACTGATTGGTTGCATCAAGTGCGATAATTTCTGCTCCCGACTTTACCACTTCTTCGACTTCTTTTAAGGTAGCTGTGATAAACACGTTACTGTCGTCATAATCACGCTTGACGATGCCGATAACCGGTAAGTCGACGAGTTGTTTGATGGCGGTAATGTCTTCGTAGCTATTCGCTCTTATCCCTACTGCTCCACCTTCTTGAGCTGCGACTGCGAGCCTCGACATAATGTACGAACTGTGTAACGGTTCGTCTTCTAATGCCTGACAAGAGACAATCAGTCCGCCCTTTAGTTTTGTTAGTAATAACTGTTTATCCATAATGACTACTCCCTAATGTTCAATAATTGAATACTGCTTACTCGTTATTTAATAAAGCTTACTTGATATATTATCTGAGATTTTCAACTGTGTCGCTTTTGCTTCTTGTTCATTTTTCATTGCTAAGCCCGTGCAGATAAGATCAATTAAATACAGCTGTGATATTTTCGACACTAACGATCCGCTATCTAGCGGACTTTCTTTTGATGAGGATAATAAGACCAAATCAGCAAATTTCGTCAAAGGGGATTTTGTGTAACTCGTCAAAGCAATGACGCTTGCTCCATTGCTTTTAGACGCTTTTACAGCATCTACAATATCTTTAGTACTTCCTGTCAAACTCACAGCGATGACGACTGTTTTTTCCGTCATTGAAGCTGCTCGCATTATCTGGAAATGTGAATCGGTAATAACGCTAGCATTCTTGCCTATACGCATTAATCGGTTTTGCATGTCTAGTGCTGCGATTCCAGATGAACCAATCCCAAAAATCACGACATCTTCAGATCCAGCAATTCTCATAATTGCTTGATCTAGTCGTTCTCCATCAATCGCATCGGCAGTATCTGTGATAACTTGAATCACATTATTTTTCACTTTATCTACATACGTATCTTCAGTAGCTTCTGTGACAGTCGATGAAATTTCTTGAGCAAGCATAAACTTGAAATCTTGAAATCCTTTATAGTCCAGCTTTCTAAAGAAACGCAATAACGTTGCTTCTGCAACACCACAAGCTTCGCTCATTTCCGTCAACGAATGATAAAGAACTTTTTCTTTATTCGCCGAAATGTAGTCGTATACTTTGGTATCTGACTTTGTGAAATCTGCCTTCATTTGCGCCATCAAGAGCGTCGGTTTCATACCGACTAATTTTGTGTGTGTTTTCATCTAGTTTCCTCGCCTCACTTGCTGTAGTTCATAATTTTTAATGGCACCTAACATATTCGAACGATTTCCATTTTCCGCTAAGCGAATGCCCAAGTTGGTTTTGAAAGGTTCTAACAAGTTTTTAAAAACAGCCTTTTCAATCTCTTGCTCTAGCCACTTTCCTTGAGCTGAAATCCCCCCTCCAATAACTACTAATTCAGGATTCCAAATGTAAATCAAAGAATGAAGACCTAATACTAAATCAGTGAGCCATGCGTGAAATACTTCTAGTGATTGGGTATTCCCTTGCTTGACCTCTTCCATAAATGCCGGTACTCGTAAGTTCGGGTTTATCTCTTGGATCTTTTGCTCAAGTCTACTAGTAGATGCATATTGCTCAAAGCATCCTTTTTGACCACATGAGCAAAGTTGGCCTTGGGGATATAGATTCATATGGCCGATTGCTCCAGCCAAGTGTGCAAATCCTTTGTAAATCTGACCATCTATCGCAAGAGAGCCACCAATGCCTGTGCCAATCGTTAAAAACAAAAGATGTCGAGACTTTGATCCAGCACCTTTCCATAGTTCGCCAAGCGCACCACAGTGCACATCATTTTCAAGCTCTACAGGAAGCTGAAGTTCTGTCTCGAGTATTTTTTTAACGTTCATCCCAGTATAGCCTGGTATGGTTTCCGTCGCATAAATTACCTCGCCTGCTCTAGAGTCAATTGAACCTGCTGTGCTGATTGCTACACCTTCAACATCCCAAACTTCTTGAAGTTCTTTTGTTAGGATCTTTATCTTTTGAATTAGCTTTTCTCCACCTTCGACCGCCTTTGTCGGAGTTACTCGTTCAACGATCATTTCTCCGTCAGAACTGCCAACCCCATATTTAATAGTTGTTCCTCCAATATCAAAGACGGCTAAAAGCATGTGGATTTCCTACTTTCTTTTAAGGTAATAATAGATTCGGTAAGAACAAAGCGATTTGCGGGAAGAATGTGATTAACAGCAAACAAACGATTAATGGAATAATAAACGGAATCACGCCTCTTGTTAAAGTAGCAACGGGAATATTACCTACGCGTGACACAACAAACAAGGCCATACCCATTGGTGGAGTCAATATCCCAATCATTAAGTTTAAAATAACAATAATCCCAAAGTGTACAGGATCTACACCTGCTACTAATACGACTGGCACTAAAATTGGTACCAATAAGATTAATAAAGCTAGTGACTCGATAAACATCCCCAAGAAAATAAGTAGAAGATTCATCAATAACAACAAGACAATTGGGTTATCTGTCACGTTCAAGAAAAAGTCCGCAACTTTGATCGCAACTTGTTCGTGCGCAATCATTTGCCCGAAAAACTCGACACCCATGATCATCAGTACCGCGACACCCGTTAACTTCATCGATTCAACGACGTTTGTAAACAATAGTTTGAATGTCAGCTCTTTGTAAATAAAGAAGCCTAAGAACATTGCATACAAGGTGGCAACAATGGCTGCTTCAGTTGGGGTGAAGAACCCGGAGAAAATACCCCCAATAATGATAATCGGTGTGAGCAACGCCCAAAATGCGCGTTTAAAGTGATAAAACCGTGTTTTCATTGATGCTTTTGGCGCTTTGGCATAGCCACGTTTTTTTGCCCAGACGTAAGCCACAACCATTAACGAAAACGTCATGAGAAGACCTGGTAATACACCCGCTAAAAACAAACGAGCAATCGACTGATCGGAAATGACACCATAAATAATGAGTGGAATACTCGGTGGTATGATTGGCCCAATAATTGCTGAAGCCGCGGTTAACCCACCCGAATAGTCATCATCGTATTTTTCATCTCTCATCGACTTGATTTCTAACTGTCCAAGACCCCCAGCATCTGCTAGAGCAGATCCTGACATTCCTGAGAACATAAGTGAAGCCATAATATTAACATGCCCTAGACCCCCACTATAGTGACCGACTAGTGATTTTGCGAAAGCAAAAATTCGTTCCGTAATCCCTGAAGAATTCATGAGTGTCCCTGTTAAGATGAAAAATGGAACTGCCAGTAACGCAAAGCTATCAATACTATCGATTAATTTCGCCCCAGAAAAGAACACGAGGCTCCAATCGGTCATCGCGAAGTACGCGAGTGCCGCAACGATTAACGTAAAACCAACTGGCATCCCTAAAAACAGAAGTAGTAGCCAGACGATAAAAATGATGCCTACTTCCATTTAAATCTCCTCCTTCATATTGCGCCATTCTTGATAGTTGCGCTCAAGAAGACGATAAATCATCAATAGTGAAAGAAGTGGAAGCGCACTGTACATATACACATAAGAAATTCCTAATGCCACAATATCAACAGGCACTTTGCGCAAAGCCATTTCATAGCCAATATACGCCATCAGCAATAAAACAATTAAAATGATAAATTGAAAGACATAATTTAAGCCTCTTTGTATCGCTTTTGGCATCTTCTCAACAAAATAATCAATATACACATGACCGTTTTCTTTTATGCCAATGGATACAGCTAAATAGCCGACATAGATGAAAATAAATTTAGCTAATGCTTCTGACCACGTTAACGGCTGATCAAGAACGAGACGGGAGAAAATTTGCATCGTCAAGACAATCAACATGATGATAAAAAGAACCCCGCCTACAATCTCTTCAAAATTCGCCAAAAACTTTTTCATGTTTTCACCTAATTCCTAATTAATCATTCGCTTCTTGAATTTCTTTTAGGTAAACATCTGCACCTTCACCAATTTCTTTCAAGTACGAAGGATAGGCTTCAGAAACTGCAGCTTTGAATTCTTCAAGATCTGGTTCTGTTACCGTCACACCTTCTTCTTTAAACTTCTCGATTAAGCTCGCTTCTTGCTCTTCAAATAATGAAGTGTGGTAAGTTGTCGCTTCTTCGATACCTGCTTGCAGCACTTCTTTTAAGTCTTCAGGTAATTTATCCATTGTCGCTTTGCTGACAACATAGTTTACATCGTTTAGCACGTGATTTGTCATTGCTAAATAATCTTGAACTTCATAAAATTTCTGTGCATCAATTGTAGACAATGGATTTTCCTGACCATCTACCGCATTTGTTTGCAATGCTAAGTAAACTTCTGTGAATGCCATTGGTGTTGCAGATGCGCCAGTGTATTCAGCGTAGTCCAGTAAGTTTTGAGCTTCAGGAACACGTAGTTTCAAGCCTTTCATGTCTGCAAGTGATTCAATTGCCCGATTTGATGTGGTTTGACGCGTTCCGTTATAAGCATTCCCTGCAAGAACCCAGTTATGCTCTGCCTCTAGTTCCTCTTTCAATCCTTTACCATACTCTGTATCGTTTAATACTTTTGTAACATGTTCGTAATTATCAACAATGTACGGCAAGCCCATTAGAGAAGCACGCGGTACCCAAATACCAAAACGTCCTGTTTCAGCTAATGTAATATCCAACGATCCTTCGCTTGTTTGTTCAAGCATTGCACGATCATCACCCAATTGAGAGTTTGGGTATAATTTGATTGTTAATTGTCCATCACTTTCTTTGTCTACGTATTCTGCTAATTTTTCAGCTGCTTTGTATTCGTTTTGCTGGTTTCCAGCGACCATTCCGAATTTCAATTCAACTTTCTCTGCTGAGTCGCCGCCACCTTCTTCACTTGATGATGAACATGCGCCTAAAACAAATAATGCTAAAAACAATACCCCTATTGCTAACCAACGTTTTGTCATGATTTTTCTCTCCCCTTTTCACTTTTTAATGAAAGTGCTTACAAAATTTGAAAGCTAACTTTCAAATTTCATTTATTTTTGACAGTATACTTTCACTAAATTAACGTAAGTATACTTTTATGAGAGTTTTCTGTCAACATTATTTTAATATTTGATTGTTGGTTGTCAGAAGAAGTAGTCAAGTTTTTAAAAAGTTGCTTGGCATTCCGGTGCTCGCTTTCCGCGGGTACGGCCTCTGCTGCTTCCTTCGCTTTGCTCAGTCCAGTAGCTCCGGCCCGTACTGTTTCCGCAGGAGTCGAGCACCTACATGGCAAGCAACGGGTATGTGGGAAGTAAAAAGCAGTAAGGAGCAATCCTTACTGCTGGAGTAGTAGATATAGTCCGTTTATATAGTAGACGATAGTAAAACCGCGCTGGTCGCTTTGGGGATGACTCCCGCAAGAAGCCAGGAAAACCACCTGTCTTCTTGCTTCGTCTACCTCGTGGACGCGCCAACGCTGGCGTCTATGTTAAATAGGTATGTCTAAGATTACTTATATACATAAGAACAGCAGTAAGGAATAATCCTTACCGCTGTGAGCTTCTCATTATTGGTTTTCGAAACAAGTCTGGCAAGTAAACTGAGCCTCATTTTTTAAATAAGCTTTGATCTCAGTCATCCCTCTTCTTTTAGGATAGCGCATTTTAATGTGTACAATTTCTCCGTCTTTGATTTCCTTTTTACACTCAGTGCATAATGGTTTTTCGTTAAACACTGGCTTCACCTCTTTAGTTTAATTGGTTTTCGATTTTCTGAATTTATCAAGTACGAGTGCAAGTAAGATTGAAAAGACTATACAAAGATAAGTTATTTTCGTTAATACGCTTAGCTCCCCTGAATTAGGATGATTAAATGTATAGACACCTATGCCAATACCTATAAAGGCTAAAGTGATTCCAATAAGTCGTAAAATAGCTCTTCCTAATTTTGTATTCATGGTCACTTCTCCTTTTTTTCCTCACAAAACGTAGGTAATTAATACGAAGATAATTGTAACGACCGTAATCGGTAACCATAACCAATTGAAGATGGGATTCGCAAAATCTTTTTCTCGTTTTGTTTTTTCAAAAAAATAATTAGCCCCAACCAGAAAAATGGATACGATAAAAAATGAAAAAACAGTAAACGTATGGCTTACGTGTAAAACAAAAACTACAAATACCCACAAGGCATATCGGTTGGTCGTGTATGCAAAAAGATTCATGGCTACTCTCCTTTCTTATTTTTTACGATTCGAGTTGGAATAAGTTTCAGAAGAAAATGCTTCGACAGTTTTTAAAAAAACTCTTGCAGCTACCGTAACGGAAGGTTTTATACTATAGAGTAGGTACTCAAAGGAAATGGAGGGAATTTATGTATTCTATCGGGAAGTTAGCTAAACTTAGTCATGTTTCGGTGCGCGCTTTGAGACATTACGATGAAATTGGTTTATTGCCACCTACTACGAAAGGTCCTATATTCACCCGTTGCCTAAGTTACTCCAATCCTTTCTGTTGTTAGTCATCTATGATTAATTTTTTGGATATGCAACCAACAGCTTGCAAATCGATGATGCTTTTATGCGCCCGCTCTAAAAATTAATAGCACCGGTGAATAATTACTTTCATTTTTTTCATTGTTGGCGCTAAAAACTATTGAGATTTTTGGGAAAGTGGTAGCACACCTTTAAAAACTGCTTGTCACCTTGCTACGACTGGCTATTCCAAAACTTCTCAGACAGTAGGATTTCTATACATGTAAAAGGTAGCGCTATCATTTTAATTGTTGGAGAAAATATTCTTTTATATTCGTATCACAAATTTTTCTTTCAAGAGAATATGACAAAAGTGTGGCTGAGCTACCTTTTATCCAATCAAATTGTATTGAGTTTTCTTAAGAATTTTTGCTATAGTTGCAAATGAACTCATTGGTTTTATTAAAAAATTGAATCATCGAGAACATTGGCAAGTCAAAATTACAGATAGAGAGAAGTTGCGTTATGGAATCTCATGTACACGTAAAAAGACCGAAATTGATTGCTGCTATTTTAATGCTCGGATCCTTTATCGGGTTATTCGGCGAAACTGCATTGAATATGGCGTTGACTAATATTATGGAGGATTTTTCGATTAGCGCGAGTACCGCACAGTGGTTGACGACCGGCTATTTGTTGGTATTAGCCGTCTTAGTGCCGTTGTCTGCGTATTTGGTTCGTTGGTTTACTACACGCCAGTTGATTGTTTCAGCACTGGTTATTTCTTCACTCGGTGCGACGCTTGCTGCTGTGGCACCGAGTTTTTCAATCCTGTTAGCTGGTCGGTTGATCCAAGCCATCGGAACCGGAATTTTTTTACCGTTGATGTTCAGTGTGGTGTTGATGATCTTTCCAATTCAAAAACGAGGATCAGTCATGGGCATTGTCGGGCTAGTGCTAACGAGTGGTCCGGCTCTTGGACCTACACTAAGCGGTTTAATCATCCAGGTCAGCAGCTGGCATTATATTTTCTGGGTAATGATCGCGTTAAACGGGTGTTTACTACTGGGTGCATTAACGATTGAAAATGTTTCAACGATTTCCAAACCTAAAATTGATGTGGCTTCGTTGGTATTATCCACCATTGCGTTTGGAGGAATTATTTATTCACTGGCGGCATTGGCAGAAACGTCTCTTACCGAGCCGCTCGTCTTTGGCCCATTAACTGCAGGACTTATCGCCTTGTTGCTGTTTATCCTTCGCCAGCTGAAGATGTCGCAGCCAATGATCGATTTGCGTGTCTTTAACTACTCGATGTTCTCATTAGGAACCTTGCTTATGGTTGCTACTCTTTTTGTTATTCTCTCGGTATCGATTTTAATTCCGATCTATTTGAAGAGTGTACTTGCTTACTCATCGATTGCTGCTGGTCTGTTGATGTTACCTGCTAACCTATTAAACATCCTCATGGCGCCTATCGTCGGCTCTAGCTTTGACCGTGTGGGTGCACGCCTCTACACACGTGCCGGGTTTGCCTTTATGACAGTAGCGGCCATTGCGTTTATTGTCATTCTGTCAGCTACGACGCCGGTATGGCAAATCATCGCAGCGCTTTGTGTCCTCTACTTAGGAATTTCCATGGCCATCATGCCCGCACAAACCCATGCGATGAATCAGTTGCCACCAAATTTGTATGCAGATGGCTCAGCCGCTATGAATACATTGACTCAAGTTGCAGGTGCCGCTGGGACAGCGATTGCTATTACCTTGTTTACAGCCGGCCAAAAAAATTACATTGCAGAGTTTGGTGCGCTCAATCCTGCAGAATTTTTAGCGTTTGGGACAAATTTCGCGTTTTATGCGGTATTGGTAGCTGCCATTGTTGGATTAATCGGTTCTCTGTTTATTCGCAACAACAAAGCTGTAAATTAACATAAAAACACACCAAGCCGTTGAAAGCTTGGTGTGTTTTTATGTTTGTGGATTTTCCTTATACAGGCTAACTCCATAAAATCGATTTGATTTGTTTGAAGATAGCAAGTGTACAACATTTTTTTTGAGACTGCTTACTTATTTTACAAAGCTTTTCATCAAGGTAAAATGAGATCTCCGATTAAGCGAAGCAAGATGCTGAGAATCCCTTGAGAAATAGTCGCTGTCTGAGTTTCTCCTCGAACTTCACGCTCTTCGTCAAGAATGATAGGCGTAATGTCAATTTCTGATCCTACTGTCAGTGATGACAAAAGACGCAAAATTAAATTATCATCATCGAATGTATACTCAATATACCCTCTTTCAATATCCTCTGGTGTTAAAATATAGGCTGCTGTTGTTTCACTGATATTTGGCAATAAGAGACGCTCACGGAAAAGTTCAAGAACAACTTGATCACCCACTTTAAATCGATCGACCCCGAGAGTAGGAACATCGATTCTCAGTGCGCTATCGCCGGCTAAAATGTAGGCCAACTCTTCCCCAATTCCACTTAGCGATTCAACTACTGGCTTTGTTAGGAACGTCGGTAATGGCAAAGTACCAATGACTCCATTGACGACATCGATGGAATTACGAGTCACAATCGCTTCTAGGTCAAGTGTCTCTCCTCCAGTTAATGTCTTCAATAGGTCAGAATTGATTCCGACATCCACAAATCCACGGCTGATGTCTTCTTCAGTCAACTTAACATTCAAGAGTTCAAACAGTGGCGTCCCCAGTTTAATTACATCTCCTGATACCAATCCACTGGATGGCAATAAACTCAATCGAATCAAATTCGGATTATTTAAAAGCTGATCCAAATTGATTCCCCCACTAATTAGGTTCCCTTCATTATCCACAAGTGATAAGTCGATTACTGCTCCGATATCAGTTGGAACAGTAGTGACGAATACACCTTTGGGATCCGTATCGACGGTCCACGAATTACCATTCCAAGTCAGCGTTGTCACTACAGGCTTTCCTCCGACTGGTAGCGTAGCTTCCACTGTATCTCCTGGCTGAGCATTAGCTGGAGAAGAGACTGTTAAGGACAAGCCTTCATTCGTTACATTTATCGTTGCATCAGCAACCGTCCCACCTACTGTTTCAATTGGTCCATCAAGTGCTACTGCCTCTGTAAAGGTTAATGTAATTTGACTGGCTGATACATCGTCACTAATCGTATATGGAATCTCCACATAAATTAACCCTTCGTAGCCGGCTTTTAAGTTGTCATAAGCCTTATCGATTTGTGGCTGTGTAGCATCATTGTCAGCCAAGACTTTATTTGCTTCTTGCAAAGCCACATCAAAATTCGTCCACGTTTCGTTAGTGAAATACTCCTTAATCAGATTACTTGTTAATTCATCAACAAGTTTTTCTAATTCTGAATTATCGCTTCCAGCAGTTACTTCTGTGACCGTTACACTGGTCGGTTCACTTTTTCTCCCTGCTTCATTCGTTGAAGTAACATCAATAATGGTACTGGCTGCTTGTGGAGAAATCCCAATGGAAAATTTCCCGTCTTCCCCAGCTACCACAAAACCGATTTCTTGATTTCCTACTGTGGCTGTCACAGTCGAACTAGGCTCAGCTGTTCCTGTAATTACTGCATCATCGCTGTCGACTGGATCTACGGCTGGAGCCGCTGGGACGTCCGGTGTTTCTGTCGCATCCACGACCACGACTACCGTTGGGTCACTAGCGTTTCCGGCTTTATCGGTTACGACTACTTTGATTTCAGTGCCTGTTTCTTGAACCGGGACTTCGACTTCAAAGTTGCCTTCTTTGTCGACTGTACCGGTGTATTCTTTGTCGCCGATTGTCACAGTTACATCCGTTCCGGCTTCACCTTTCCCTGTCACTACTGCATCATCATTGTCGACTGGATCTACGGCTGGAGCCGCTGGGGCGTCTGGTGTTTCAGGGGTTCCTGTCGCATCCACGACCACGACTACCGTTGGGTCACTGGCATTTCCGGCTTTATCGGTTACGACTACTTTGATTTCAGTGCCTGTTTCTTGAACCGGGACTTCGACTTCGAAGTTGTCGTCCTTGTCGACTGTACCGGTGTACTCTTTGTCACCGATTGTCACAGTTACATCCGTTCCGGCTTCACCTTTCCCCGTCACTACTGCATCATCATTGTCGACTGGATCCACAGCTGGAGCCGCTGGGACGTCTGGTGTTTCAGGGGTTCCTGGTGCATCCACGACCACGACTACCGTTGGATCACTAGCGTTTCCGGCTTTATCGGTTACGACTACTTTGATTTCAGTGCCTGTTTCTTGAACCGGGACTTCGACTTCGAAGTTGCCGTCCTTGTCGACTGTACCGGTGTACTCTTTGTCACCGATTGTCACAGTTACATCCGTTCCGGCTTCGCCTTTCCCTGTTACTACTGCATCATCATTGTCGACTGGATTTACTGCCGGTGGTTTCGGAATTATTGAATCACCTGGGTTACCTGGGTTGCCTGGGTCAGTACCAACTGTAGTTAGTAATTTATACAGAAATATCGCATATTCGCCTCTGGTAATAGGATCTTCTGTACCAAAGGAAGTTTCCGTTTTACCGACTGTAACTCCATTTTCTAGTAGTGCTGCTACGGCTTTTTCATAGCGACTTGATACATCTGTAAAGCCGAGGTTTTTAGGATTACCTTCTAGTTCGAAAGCTTCTGCCAGAATGAGCGCAACTTCACCTCTAGTTATGTGATTAAAAGAATCAAAAGACGTACCGGTCTTACCAAACACGATGCCTTCCTTCTGAAGAAAAGCTAAATGAGATTGTGCCCGTTGAGGAACATCTGTAAATGTAGACTTATCTGCAGGATTAATCTTAGCTTTTAACGCTTGTGCAAGAAGAACAGCAGCATCCACCCTCACAATTGAATCCAAGGTTCCAAACTGGGTTGATGTTATGCCATCCGTTATATTATTTGCAACAAGGTAATCTACTGCTTTCTCGTACCTATCTCCAACATCCGTGAAAGGACTCTGTGCTTGAGCAGTTTGAGCAGGAACCAATGAAACAGCAACCAATGATGCGGAAGTGGCTAAAGCGACAAACTGACGATGTGAATTCGTTTTTTTTGTAGGCATGTTTTAGTTCCTCCATTTTCTTAAAATTATTTTCTGTTTTTTCACTCTCTTTGTTCAAATGTTAATTTTTATCCTATCATGTTTTATTTTATGTTTCAAATATTTTCCATAATTCCAAATTACCATTTTTAATTTGGAAAATATTATCATAACCATATAATTAGTTGTAATTTACTATCGGTGTAACCTACTTTAGTTTTTACGGAATAAGTTGATTTATAAAATTAACTTTTGCTTTTTTGTATTTATACTAAAAAGCAAAAAAAGGCCAATAAAAATTGCCCTTGAAACCAATCTGCTAGTTCTAATTGCTAGAGCTCTAACTAAAAATGGATAATTATTCAGTTTTTTAAAATTACTCGAAATAGTTCTAATAGTCCATCTCGAATAACTGAGTAGAAAGTTTCAATTCCAAATTTAGGTAACATAAATAATATGAAATCAATCTACTAAGTTCTCTACGGTGGATCATCACCAATCGATTTCTAGAACAAAGAATAGCTTTCAAACATCAAAAAAACATAGAGCTCCTTAACAAAAAAAAGCCAAACTGTATGTCTGGCTTGAAAATAGTAAATAAATCGACTATGTTTAGAAATTTTAGGTACTTGGAGGAAGACCAGTAAGCTTTGCAAGAAACGGAATTATTGATTGAAGAAAACGAAATTGATTGGTTTGCTATCAATTTGAACTTAGGTAAACGAGTGATTTAGAAGTAACTACGATCTCTACAGGAATACAGATAGCATTTTGGGGGATCGTGATAGTGGTTCTGACTAAAAGCTGTTAATCCGTATAGGGTAGGGCTTATTCGACGAAGTTATCTAAAAATCCCCACTTTAATCAGCTGACACAGAAGAAAGTTGTGATTGTTCTTCTTACTATTACTTCCACCTCATGTACTAAAGAGATGCCAACCACTCTTTTTTTAAAACAAATAACTTCCTATTCAATGATTGTCCGTCCATCAACCAATCGTAAGCAAATCGAATTGAATCGTCGCAACAATTGCCGCAATAACCAAAATGATGATTTCACTCATGGTCAATATCCATTGTTTTGGATTATCGGTGTATTTCCATTCAAAAAAAGCCCTGACAGAGTAATCAATAATGGTGAATGCACCCCAAACAACAAGGTAAAGAGCGATTGGGTATTGTTTATACAACACGAAATAGATCGTGAAGATCATCCCAACCATCGTTGCGATTCGGATTCCCCAGTCTATTTTTTTATGTAGCTTGTTTATATGATTATAAGAAAGCCAATCAATTTTTTCTTTTTTAATAGCAAATACTTTTCTCAACATCCATTTCATCAACCAAATTACGCCGAACAAAACTGCCAAAAACAAACCGAGCGCTAGCACATTCATCTGAATTCCCCTTTCAACTAAAAAACAACTGATAAATGATGTAGCCTATTACTAATACCAAGATTAACAAAGCCATTCCTTTCCAACCCATATCACCCGCTGCGCCTGCTCCGTTGTCGAAGTCATCTCGCAAAGTTCCACCCGGATTGTTTTTCAGTTCGTCTCGCTTTAAACTTTCTCTCATTTGCTGAGGTGTCTTTTTTTTCGCCATATGGATTTCCCCTCCTAAGTTTTCTAATAATTTGATTATGCCATAGTTTCGCATTTTGGTCTTTCCTTGTCGACGAAGACTCTAAATGCGTATCTCAAAGCTATATTCGCACAAAAGGACCTTGAAAGATTGGCTTGAACGGGCTATGCTCTCATTATCTACTATGACAATTTTGTTTATTGCTTTACGATTAAAGCGAATGAATTTCTAAAATTATTTGATAAGGGAGATACGAAAATGACTTTTTTCCAACATATACACGACCGAAAAAATACCCGTTCCGTTAAATGGGACACAATGGAAACAAGATACGGTATAGAAGACAGCTCAGACATTTTGCCTATGTGGATTGCCGATATGGATTTTCCTGCACCACCTGCTGTCTTAAAAGCCTTACACGACCGAGTAGAACATTCGATCTTTGGCTATTCGTTTATGTGTGAAGAATGCCGAACAGCTGTGATTGATTGGCAGAAAAAACGAAACGATTGGAAAATCGAATCAGATTGGCTGCTTTTCCACCAAGGGATTATTCCAGCCATCGCTTCAATCATTGAGACTTTCACAGAAAAACACGATAAAATAGTCGTCACTACACCGGTCTATCCTCCCTTTTTCGAGTTGGCTGAACATCAAGATCGAGAAGTAATCTATTCACCACTAGTTGTTCAAGATGGCCAATACGTCATAGATTTTAACGATTTTGAAGAAAAACTGCGAGATGCGTCTCTTTTCATTTTTTGTAACCCGCACAACCCCGGCGGCCGCGTATGGACACCTGAAGAGTTAACTGAAATCGTCCGATTGTGTAGCAAACACGACGTTCTTATTATTTCAGATGAAATTCATGGCGATTTAATGATTAAACCTCATCGTCACACGCCGCTCGCAAAAATTGCTGGCGCTGAAAGCGATAGAGTCTTTACCTGCATGGCTCCTACGAAAACATTTAATTTGGCTGGCATTCAAGTGGCCATGATTGTTGCCACAGACAAAGAAAAACGCGACAAGCTTGAAAAACATGCACTGGCTCATGGTTCTGGCATGCTCAACGCGTTTGCACCTGCAGCTTTGACTTCAGCATATAATGAAAGCGAGTCTTGGCTTGAGGACATGCTGACGACGATTTCTGACAATATCGATTTCGCCAGCAGTGAATTGCAGAAAAAAGTTCCTGGACTGCGCGTTATGAAGCCACAATCGACTTATTTGTTGTGGCTCGATTACAGTAGACTCGACTTAACAGAAGACGAAGTCATGAAAAAACTATTGTTTACTGGAAAAGTTGCACTAGAACCTGGAAGCAAGTACGGTTCTGCTGGACTGGGGTATTTACGATTAAACGCAGCTTGTCCTCGTGCAACCTTAGCTGACGGAATAGACCGAATCGCCTTAGCCTTAACAAACAAGAATCCTAACTGATTTTTCAAAGGAGACTGAAACTAAGATGACCAAGAAAATGATCATGGTGTTCATTGTTGCTTTATTCCTCGCCGCTTGTAGTGACACCACACCTCCAAACGATACGGTAATCGCCGGTCACGAAGAATGGGCTTCATTGCCTGAATATCCGACAATCATAGAAGAAATCGAAGACGGGGACTATGAATTCGAGACGGTTTCGGACAATCAAGAAAAACGAATTCTGCTCCTTAGTGACAAAAAAGGTGTCGAACAATACAAATCGATCTTCGTCAAAAATACAGATCGACTCATCCTCACCGATATTGATGACGGCGGAGAAATTTTTAACGCTGTTTTAAAGCAATGAATACAAAATCACACAAAAGCCTCCAAGCATTCCACTAAAGGAATACTTGGAGGCTTTTTGTGTAATTATTTCTACTCCCGATTAAACTGTTTTCTTTTTGCTTTCGATTACCTTTAACTCTGCTTTTAATGCTTTTAACAGTGCGAATACCATGAGCACCATGACCAGAGAAAATGGCAGAGCGGCAATGATAATCGTATTTTGAATGGCTGCTAGTCCCCCAGCCGACAAAAGAATTGCCGCGATAGCTGATTGCAGAACGCCCCATACAATTTTAACGCTATTGTCAGGCGTCAACGAGCCACCTGTCGACTGCATGCCAAGAACGAATGTCGCAGAGTCAGCAGACGAGATAAAGAACGTCAACAGCAACATAATGGCGATGATGGACAAACCAAAACCAAATGGCATTTCATTGAACATCGTGAATAACGTTGTTTCTACAGCGCTGGTCGTCAAATCAACAACGCCTTTTTGCTGGATGTCGATTGCTGTTGCACCAAACGTAGAAAACCAAATCGCACACAATACCGTCGGCAGAAGTACCACAAAGATTAAAAATTCGCGGATTGTTCTGCCTCTAGAAACACGGGCGATAAACATACTTACGAATGGTGACCAAGAAATCCACCATGCCCAGTAAAAGATCGACCAAGCGTCTAGCCATTCTCGATTGCCGCTATTAAACGCTTCTGTATTGGTGCTGAGTGGAATTAGATTTTGGATATAGGCACCAAAGGATTGCGTAAAGACATTAAAAATGAGTAAGGTCGGTCCTAAAACGACGACGAGTAAAAGCAAGACGAGTGCTAACACCATATTGATATTGGACAAGTACTTAATCCCTTTTGAGAGTCCAGACCATGCCGAAATAATAAACAATACGGTAATAATCGCAATAATAATCAGTTGACTCCAGTTGTTATTGGGAAGACCGAACAAATACGTGAGTCCCCCGTTAATCTGGACGGCACCAAACCCAAGTGAGCTGGCTACGCCAAACACGGTTGCAAAAATCGCAATCACGTCAATGAGCGTTCCCCAACCACCTTCCATTTTCTTACCGAATAATGGTTTCAAGGTGCTGGAAATCAAGCCCCGTTCACCTTTGCGGAATTGGAAAAAAGCAAGGGCCAACGCGACGATTCCATACATAGCCCAGGCATTAAAGCCGTAATGGAAAAAAGTTCGTTGCATGGATTCTTTAAAAGCAGCTTCCGTTTCAGGATCTGCCGTTGCCGGTTGAATGGCGTAATGAGACAGCGGTTCATAAGAGCCGTAAAAGACGAGGCCAATTCCTAATCCTGCCGAAAAAAGCATCGCTACCCAAGTGGCTCGAGCGAATTCAGGACGGTCATTAGGTTTACCTAAGCGGATATTGCCGTAGGGGCTAATAATGAGGAATCCAACAACAAATAAGATGACGGTCATGATCAGCATATAATACCAGCCGAATACAGTACTCAGTACGGAAGTAATCGAGTTTGTCGCTTGTTCGTACGCAACTGGCATTAATGCAGCAATCAGCACAGCAATCACGACAAGTGAGATGGTAATGTAAAATACTTTTGTGACTTTTTTCATATCGTTCTCCTTTTCGTTTTATTGTTTACGCATTTTTAAAGATAACGTATCAGGAGAATTGCGTCAAATTAGGCAAAATTCAGTTTCTCTAACAAAAACACCGCAGAAAATTAATTCTGCGGTGTTTTACTGGAGCCTTTTCTTGTCTTTATTCAAACAAAGGCGTTACGGGTTTTTCGTTGTGAACGTGCTCAATCGCTTCTGCTAATAAAGGAGCGACTGACAGAATGTTGATCTTCGAAGTACGTTTTTCTTCAGGCAAGTAAATCGTATTCGTCACGACAAGCTCTGTAATCGCTGAGTCCTGGATTCGTTGAACGGCTTGGCCAGATAACACAGCGTGCGTACAGCAAGCATAAACCGCTTTTGCCCCGTTTTCCACAAGCACATTAGCAGCTAAGGAAATCGTCGTAGCCGTATCGATAATGTCGACAATGATGATGACGTTTTTGCCTTTAATGTCTCCGACAATGTTCACCGTTTCGGGCTCATCTGGGTGCATCCGACGTTTGTCGATAAAGCCGATTGGCACGTCTAAATGACTTGCCAATTTACGCGCACGTCCAAGTCCTCCGTTGTCGGGAGCGACGACTATGGCATCTGTTAATCCTTTGTCCAAAAAATGCTTTTCTAAGATTTTGCCACCTAACAATTGATCTACTGGGATGTTGAAAAATCCTTGAATTTGAGGCGCATGCAAATCCATAGTGATGACGTGCGTTGCGCCTGCTTTTTCCAGCATATTCGCAACAAGTTTCGCCGTAATCGGCTCACGCGAACTGGCTTTACGGTCTTGACGGGCATAGCCGTAATACGGAATGACCACATTAATGGTTTTTACAGATGCTCGTTTTAAGGCATCAATCATGATCAACAGTTCCATAACGTGTTCGCTACCCGGTTGAGATGTCGACTGAACGACGTAAACATCTGCACCTCGGACGCTTTCTTGAATATGAATTTGAACTTCCCCATCGCTAAAATGGGTAATCGCGCTTTTACCCATCTCACAGCCAAGTAAATCCGCAATTTCTTGGGTCAATTCTGGATTCGAATTCAATGTAAACAGCTTAAAGTTTGTTCCTAGTTGATAAGCCACTTGATAGCCCCCTTAGTAATTTTTTTATAAATTTGATGGATGACTAGCTCTTATGCAGGTCAATCTACTGGCATTTGACTTGCAGCAGTTGGTTTTATAATAACCTGTTCGTAGGGTAATAGCCATAGATAAAATGTGGAGAAATCGCATCAGGCGAACGCTTTCTTATTTTTCATCAAGTATTTTTTACTTTGTTTTTTCTGGGAACGAATAGAGAGAGAGAGCTGCGTTCTTAATTGCTTTTCGTTCCAGCACTCTCTTTCTGCAGGAGTCGAGCAGTTGATGAGGTAAAATGAGACTTTCAGAAACTTATTCACACATTCACTGCAACCTGACCGATCATTCCATCTAAGTAGTGTCAATCTTCAAATAGATGGAATTAGTTTTTTGCTGAAAGTATTGATTTTCGTTCGAAATAAGCATGCAGTCTGTACGCCGTTATTTCTTGAGTCCAGTTGTACAAAGGCGCTCTTTCGGCATTAGATGGATGCAACTTGAATTTAAAAACACCATTTTCAAAAGAAACCACGTCATTTTTATCACTTTCGCTCCATTTCGTCATTGGCATCTGCGAAATCAAATCAACCGTTTTCTTCTCGTCATATATACGTAATCTTTTTCCTTGTGCACCGCTCCAGTCGATATTCATACGGTAGTCCCTTTCCGTTAAATAGCTGTGAAAAAAAGGTGCTACTTCTTTTGGAGTTGTTGAGTCTAGCCAGCTTTCTGTGCCTTTTGACAGCATATAACTTAAAACGACCAGCTTATAGCTTTTGGACATTGCTGTTTGTTCAACTTCTAAAAACCAACTCTTGTATGCCAGCCATACTTGTTGTTCTTCAGTCGTTAATTCATTGGCATAAGCAAGCATTCCGAAATAACTACCAAACTCTTGCTTGACTATTTTAGAGTCCGTGTTTGCATGAAGATGAAATTCAAGATAAGTGGGACGTCTTCCTGCTTCTTTTTTCAACTCATGGTAAGCCGTAACTAACAAGTCTTTACGAGGCGCTCTTTTTCTGCGCATTTCTTCAAGCAAGTTGATTACTTGCAAGTCCAAGTTGAACTCACACAAAGTAGGTACAAGTGGCGCAATAGGGTTATTTTTTGTCATATTGTCTTTTGGATCAAAAATAGCCAATTTCAAATCCGCATTCCGATAATTGCCGATAAAATCAATAATGACACAATGTGACTTTCCTTCTGCAATTCGCAGACCTCGCCCAATTTGCTGCGTATAAACAACTAGTGATTCTGTCGGTCGAATAAACAACAGTGTATCTACTTTTGGAATATCGACTCCTTCATTAAATAGGTCTACCGTGAAAACAACTTCAAGTTCTCGCGTTTCTAATTTGGAACGGGCTGTTTTTCGCTCTTTTGGATGAGACTCTCCGTGAAGTGCGATAGAACGCACACTTTTTCGTTGGAAGAAGTCATTCATATAGACAGCTTGTTTAACAGAAGAGCAAAAGACAATGGTTCTCGTCTGTTTGTGACGATTCCATTTTTCGTAGATCTTTTGCGCAAAACTATCACGTAACTGTAACTGAAGCAATTCCTGTTCATCGTAGCGCGTTCCTCTCCATGGAATAGCTGAGTAATCGCTAGCATCATACACTCCATAATAGCGGAACGGAGAAAGCCAATTGCGCTCAATAGCATCTAAAAAATGAATCGATATCGCGACGTTTCCATCGCATAAGGCATAGACATCTTTATTGTCCATACGATCAGGTGTTGCGGTAATGCCTAGCAAGAATTTAGGTTCGAAATGATTTAGTAATCGTTCGTAAGTTGGTGCCGCTGCATGATGAAATTCATCGATGACAACTAAATCAAACGTATCCTTTTCAAACCGATCTAAATGATACTGACTTCCTAATGTATAAATAGAAGCAAAAATAAAATCTGCGTCCGTTTTTTTCTCTAAAGCATTATAAAACGCGTTCGTCCTATCGGGATGAACACGCTTGAAGGATTGCTGGGCTTGCATCAGAATTTCTTCTCGGTGAGCAACAAACAACACCCGTTTAAATTGATCCGCAAAAAAAGCGGCCAAATACGTTTTACCTAATCCGGTTGCTAATACGACCATTGCCCGGTTGTAATCTTCGGCTAGCACATTATCCAAAGCGTCGAGCGCTTCTTGTTGTGCAGGTCTTGGAAAAACGGATGCACCGTAAGCTTCTTGAGTTTCCGCCACTTCGGGTTGTTGTGGGAGAATCGGACCGACTGTCATTTCAACTTCTTCTGCTTCTGACCACACCGGACTGATGGGTCGTTTTGTATTTGCTGCTGTATGTAAGAACCGATACTCTGCCAGCGTCTCTTTGTTTAAAGACACCGTTTGCTCGGCATAAAAATATTTCAAAAATTGAGTTGTCGCTTCCTCAAAAACTTCTGCATCAACAGACGTTGGCGCAATTAAATTCCATTCAACTCCATTGGTTAAAGCAGTAGCTGATAAATTAGAAGATCCTATTACTAAATGGGACGTTTCTGTTCCTCGAAACAAATAAGATTTGGGATGAAAAGAAGTTCCACCACTCTTCCAAATTCGAATTTCAGCAGAAGACAACTCTTCAAGCAGTAATTGCAGTGCATCTGGCTGTGTGACAAATAAATAATCGCCTACCAGTAGTTTAATCGGTACGCCTCTTTCTGCAGCTTTCTGCAAGAAAGGAATGATCTTTTTCACGCCAGACTTCATAGCGAAAGCTGTAATCCATTGAATTTCAACTGCTTCATTTGATAATCTCTCTAAATGTGAAACAAGCTGAGAAGTAACCAGTTCCAGCTTAGTCATCTTCTACCTCGATTAAAAAGATCCGCTTTTCAAAACCACCACGTTTCTCAGCTTTCGCCTTGCGCACTTTTTCTAATTCGTCAAAAGAAGAACCTTGAACCTTTATTGCTGCGTGGAGTAGTTCGAGGATGTCAGCCAGCTCTTCAATAGCTTCTTCGTTCGTATTCGCTTCATTATATTCATCAAGTTCTTCGCTGAGTTTCTTTTTTACTTCTACTTCGTACTCTTCTTTCAGTAAAATACGTGTTGAAAATTGTTTACCTGTTTTAGTGATCACTTCGGGTATCCTGTCGCGTACTAATTTGTTGTGGATGGGCATGGATGGTCTCCTCTTCAATAGTATTTATTTACATTATTTTAACATATACTTCGTATTTCTCTGCTCTAAAAATCACAGTACTTGTAATTGTTATTTAAGTTCCCCATCGAAGTCTTGCTACTGAACCTCCAAAGAAAAACATACCACGCAGTCCCTTGTTTCCAATTTACTATAACTCTAAATCCAGTGTATTTTTGTTATTATACAATTCGATTCAAGTTGCTCTTTCCGAAAGTATTCCTGTAATAAAGTTGCTTTTATAATATACTAATATTAGGAAAAAATATTAATCACTGTTAAATCATGAGATTTTTGATTAGCATGAAACAATTAGAGGAGTTTTTAAAATGAAATGGAACCACTTAATGATCCTTTTGCTATCTGTCTTTCTAGTCGGCTGTACCGATGTAGAAGAAACAGCCATTACAGACACAGAGGCACAGGAAGTACCTGCAGATGAAACAAATGATAATCGCGAAAAAGAAGAACCTGTCATACCAGCTGTTGAAGAGCAAGCTGTTGAAAAAACACCAACAAAAACAAGTGATGACCTTTTAGCAGGATACGAACTACTTGAAGTCGATGGCGGGGATTTGTCGGGCTCTCGTGAACCTAACGTCGCCGTGAACATTGGCTTTGGCGATCGTGACTATTGGGCATTTACAAACGAATACGGACAATTGGAACGTGTTGTAGCAGACGAAATCGTTTTGCAGGATGACGACAGTGAACCTGTCTTATCGACTGGCAGGTACTATTCGGACGAGGCAAAGGTGCCGGGTGTGGAAAGTGATCTATTAGATGAAGGGCATGTCCTTGCCGATTCACTTGGCGGGGTATCGAATGCTTATAATATTACGCCGCAAGAAAGTACGCTCAACCGCCATGGGGATCAAGCGTATATGGAAGATGCCATCCGCGATGCCGGTGGTGCTACAGATTTTGAAGCCATTATTACCTATACAGATACAGAAACTCAGATCCCTTCGAGTTATCAATACACCTACACATTAATGGGCAACGAAATTGTTGATACGTTTGATAATGTGAACCCTGATGAAGTAAACGCATCACTCGGTTTAACAGATAGCGAGCCGAAAGATTCAGCTAGTGCAAGCAGCGCTACTACAAATGAGGATGTTTCTAACGTGGATACCAATGGCAACGGACAAGTGACGATCAAAGAAGCCGAAGCAGCCGGATTTAGCATGCCAATTATGAGCGATCATTGGTTATATCCACATATGCGTGATAACGATAACGACGGGATGGTAGGTGAGTGATTTTCTAGCTTACGTGAAAATTGTCCCTTGCTTCAACTTGTGAACATCTAGAAAGTGAAACGAGCGAAACCGGTAGAATCTACCGTTTGAGCGGTTGCTTTTCTGAAGTCGGAAAGTATTTCGAGCTTGAAATTCAAGAATAACTTTAAAGTGTTCGGAGAGGTGTTAGTAAGCTTTAAAGAAAGATTACGGGGGAGTAGAGAAGATATTCAAAAACCATATTAGTGGATTGGTAATCGTTTCGACCTTATTAACGATTATAGGCTTGGTCCTACTGTTTGCGAGTGCTTCGCTAGGAAGCTCTTGGCTTAGGAGTCAACAAGATGGTATTGCTGATACTAGCCAGTTTGTGATGGTGATGGAAGCGTATACCACTGTCTTCGTTGTTTTGGGTAGTATTCTATTTGCTGCGGTTTGCTAACGGCTATACTTACTTATTTTAGCGTTCTATTTTTGGGCTTTAGAGAAACTGAACATACGGATTGAAAAGAGCTGTTTTTGAACTAGATGCTCTATTGGTAGAGAGGGGACTTGATCCTTCACAATTTTTTATTTAGCGCGGGACATAACTAACAAAAGCATCAACATACCCACAAAAACACACCTATCTCAAAGCTTGTTGCAGCTTAGAAATGGTGTGTTTTTAGTTGAAACAATAGTTATTCCCTAACTCTTTATCTCCTTCTTACTAGATGTTCTCAGTCAGATTGCTCATGTTGCAAGAAGTACGATTTAGTTGGACTTTGATAAGAAATCTTGTTTTTTGTTACTCCAGTTACCACTTATAACCCGGGCAATATTCCTGCAAACAAGTTTAAAATAAAGACCGTAATTAAAGCAGTTAAACCTGCGACAAATCCTCCACCTGTCCAAGCGAGAAGCGTTTGCGGAATTGTCAGTTTGCCAAAGCGATTAACAACCCAAAAGCCGGAATCGTTTGGCAGTGATAGCCCAATCCCTCCCGCACAAATTGCAAGACCGAGTAAAATTGGCGAAACGCCAAGTTCACCAACCATTGGTCCAAGAATACTAGATGTCGTAACAAGTGCCACTGTTGCGGAACCAAGTGAAGCACGTAAAATCTGAGAAAAGATAAAGGCTAACAAGAGAACTGGAATGCTCCAACTTTGCATGGTTGCAATCAAGTGATCACCAATTCCACTGCTGTTAATAACAGCACCAAACGCACCACCCGCACCTGTAATCAAGATGATCATTCCGGCCGAGTTGATCGCTTCAGAATACAAACGATTGTTCGGAATGGCAATATACGGGCGTAAAAAGATGATTGCTGCGAACACACTGATTAACAGTGCCACGTTTTTTTCTCCAACAAAGCCGAAGAAACTAGCTGCTGCTGTACCAGGTATTAATAGCTGAGAAACCGTATTCGTCAAAATTAGGATAATCGGCAATGCTAGCATAGAGAAACTTAAGCCTGTGCTAATTTCTTTTTTCGGTAAATCTGCTTTATCAATGGCGATTTCTTCGACCTCACCCGAATGCTTAATGCGCTTTCCGATAAACATTCCATACAAATAACCACCAACTAAGGTAGCTGGGATAGCGACAATAATGCCGTAGATGATAAAGAGACCAAGCTCTGCCCCCATATTTTCTGCGACCACAAGTGGTCCGGGTGTTGGTGCAATCATGTTATGTGACACGATTAACCCGACACCAAGTGCCGTTACAAAGCTAACGACTGAAATTCCTGTTTTGGTAGCAAGAGAGCGAATCAAACCACTTAAAATAACAAATGCTGCATCAAAAAATACGGGAATCGAAACGGCTGTACCTGTCAATGCGAGACCTGCTGGAGATCGTTTAATCCCAAATATGTTTAAGACAGTTTGTGCAATTTTTTCAACCGCACCTGACGCACCCAAAAACTGACCAAAGATGACCCCAAGACCAATTAAAATACCAACGCCTGCAAGCGTATTTCCGAATCCTGCGGTTACAGTCGAAGCTACTTCGTTTAGCGGCATACCGATAGATAGTGCTGTTAAAACAGCAATCGTAATTAATGCAAGAAATGGTTCGATTTTCAGCTTAAGAATAGCAAAAAATAAGACAGCAAGTGACAGAACAAAAATCAAAATCAACAAATTACCAGTAATCATGAGAACATCTCCCTTATCAATTAAGTTTTTATTGGGCATACCTAGTAAGAATCTATTTAGAAATGATAGCGGTTTCACGAAACCTATTCCGTATCTTTCAAAGCATGATTTATGCACGAAACTAGCTTTATGGCTTGTGACGAGCAAAAATGATTGCTTTGTATTCGCATACTACTTTTTCAGCACACGAATAAACTTCGCTATTACCGGTTCTATGGCTTGTTGCATACCAGCCATTACATCTGAAAGATGCATTTTTTCTTGCTCTTCTAAAGCCTGTTTGAGGTAAATAGTAGCAGCCAGTGATACTTCTGTATTTACATTTACCTTACAAATCCCTTTTGCTACTGCTCGTTTCATAATGTCTTCTGGCGTACCCGAGCCACCGTGTAAAACTAACGGAATGCTAACAGCCTGTTGAATTTCTTCTAATAGCTCTAAGTTGATGTTTGGTTTTCCTGTATACATGCCGTGTACAGTGCCGATAGCGGCTGCCAAAAAATCAACGCCCGTTTCCTCTACAAATATTTTAGCGGACTTTGGATCTGTCAATGTCCCATCGCCATCTTCTTCATCTGAAAAAGCACCTCGAGCAACTGAGCCAATTTCAGCTTCCACACTCACCCCTGCCAGATGGGCAATTTCCACAATTTCTTTTGTGTAGCGGATATTTTGTGCAAGATCATGTTTTGAGCCGTCGAACATGACAGAAGTAAACCCGCAGTCAATCGCCCGAATAATCGATTCTTTTTGATAGGCATGATCTAAGTGGAGCGCAATCGGAATTGTCGATTTTTCTGCCAATGCTTTAGTTAAAGCAGCAAAGCCTTCTACATCTACCATATTAAAATAGCGTTCTCCTAGCGCAATAATCACTGGCTGATTTTCTGCTTCTGCCACGCGAATTACTGCCTGCAGAGTTTCAAGACTATAGACATTAAAAGCAGCTACGGCATACTTTTCTTTTTGTGCTGCTAAAAGAATGTCTTTCGTATTTATTAACATCAAAAAACCGCCTTTTCATTGTATTTGCTTACAATACATCTAGAGAGCAAAAATCCATCAACCTACTGGTGCAATAGCTCTGCTACTTCTTTCAAGGTTGTTTTTGACCCTACGTTCCCTGGAAAAATAACATAAGCTAGTCCTGGAAATTTACTTTCACTACCTGTCAACCAAACGGGAATACCCGGCTTGATTTGTCCGGCAACTGTTGCTCGCTTCACACTGAGTCCGTTTGTCCCTATGTCACTAGAAGTAATACCACCTTTGGCAATGATAAAGCTTGGTCTTACTTTAATTTTTTTGACAATACTTGTTACAGCATCGGAAATTTTTACTGATAACTTAAGCTCTTCTTCTTTTTTGTTCTCTCCCAAATCAAGTCGCTCCCGCTTCGTATAGACGGCAACCGTCTTTCCTTTTCGGATAAGTTGTTCACACGTTTGAATAACTCGTTGGATTTCTTCTTCAAATTTCTCTGGATGCAATACCAAATGAACGTCGAACTCAATAAATTCTATAAAATCACATGTCTGAAGCACTTCAAACTGTTCCGTTGTTTTTTTCACGTGAGAGCCAATCATGATGAGTCCGCCATTTCCAGAATGATTCTTTATCAACTCTTCTCTGGTCAAAAGCGCTCTGTCTTCAATACCGCCAATGATTTTAGTTAAAGCTGCAGCACTTCGGAACATAAAATTTTTCCCTACTTTCATCGCCCGGATAAGAGCGATTGCGACAACTTTCACATCAAGATATTCAGTGGCATTGACAATGACTTTGTTAAAGTCTTTTACTGCCATTAGCTGATTCATTAGACGATCGATTTTAAGACCCCGAATGTCCTCCAAAGAAAGATAGACCGCATCGGTTGCTTTGAATGCACCCGCCGACTTTTCTTCTGCCCATTCACCAAGATGCGAAGATGTATAACCAAATGTGCGATCTTTCGCAAATTCAGTTTCACCTGCTGGAATTAATTGATCCTCGTCCTGCACGTAATGAACATTTTGGATCGTGAAGCGCCCACCTTCTTTGAAAAATGGCATAATCACTTCTCCATCAAATACACGATCAGATTGCGCTTCTACCGTATTTTTTAATACTTCTGTCTCAAGAGGATAATGACCACGTAGTGTTGAGTCTCCACGGCTAATAATTATAAAGTCTTTTTGTAGGTTTTCTGCTGTTTGACGAATCGCCGTTGCTATTTCCTCATGTGCGCGTTTAGTCTCATCAGCTGTAAATCCTCTTGAGTTGGTTAAGATGAAAAACATCTTACTTTCTTCAGCAAAACCAGCTTCTATACTTTCAAAAGTCCAGTCTGTATAAACAGAAATCCCATGTACTGTTTGAACGCCTGTCGGATCATCATCTAACACAATGATTTTTTTGTTAAAACTTTGTAATTCACGATTGAGTAGGGTGTTTACTGTTTGTTCATCCGGAACGGTTGGTAAACTATTAAGTGTTTCGGTTGTATTAAGTTTTTTTGAATTGGTCATCAGTTGGTTACCCCCTTCTCACTTCAACATTCGCCAATTTTTCGTAATACTGAATAATGCCGCCATGATCGTCTCCCGCTTTACCGTCTACTTTTAAGGCATGGAAAATTTCAAGTAGTTGACTCGTAAGCGGTAGCGGCACCCCAATATCATGCGCTGTTTCCATTACGTTTGAGATATCTTTTAAATTAATGTCAATCCGTCCACCCGCTACAAAATTACGATCTAGAATCAAAGGTACTTTTGCATCAAGAACTGCACTTCCAGCCAGTCCACCTCGAATCGCCTGATACATTTTTTCAATGTCTATGCCTGCTTTAGCCGCGAGAATGAGTGCTTCAGACATTGCTGCGATGTTTAAGTTGACGATGATTTGGTTTGCCAATTTAGCTGTGACACCGCTTCCACTTTTGCCAACGAGTGTAATGTCTGAACCTACTGCCTGCAGTACAGGTTTCACGGATTCGAATACCGTTTCTTTGCCGCCTACCATAATAGATAGCGTGCCATCAATTGCTTTTGGCTCCCCACCGCTTACTGGAGCATCTAACATTTCTACTCCTTGTTTTGCAGCTTCATTGGAAATTTCAACAGAAGCCACTGGCGAAATAGAGCTCATATCGATAATGACAAGTCCTTCTTTTGCCGTTTTCAAAATTCCATTTTCTCCGGTTACAACTTGTTTCACATGTTGTGAAGCTGGCAACATTGTGATAATCACGTCACAAGTAAGCCCCATTTCAGCAGGCGTGCTTGATGTTGCTCCCGCCTCTACTAACGCTTCTACGCTTTGCGTATTGAGATCGTTTACGGTTACCTCGTATCCAGCTTTAAGTAAATTGAGTGACATCGGCTTCCCCATAATTCCTAAACCAATAACTCCTATAGTCTTTGTCATTTAAATATCTCCCTTCAATTTCGAACTACAATCGGTTAGATAGCGCTTTCACTCTTACATAAACTGAATTGTACACACAATTTATATTTTTGTATACATTTATTTTTTAATTGTATACAAAAAATACTTCCTTTTAAATCTTGGTTATTAAACTTATACTTTAAAATAAGACAAATTTACTTTAGGAGACGATTAGATTGACAAAAAAACCAACACAACTTGCCTACGTTCATGCTTATGAATATATAAGAGATCGGATCTTAAATGGAGAGCTCGAACGCGGAACAAAGTTGGTTGAAGAACGACTAGCTGAAGAGATGGGGATCAGCCGGACGCCAGTGCGAGATTCTATACGTAAACTTGAGCAAGAAGGACTGATCAAGGAAAAACGTGTTGTGAATCCTAGCGATATGGACCTTCGTCATGTTTTTCAAGTTCGTACATTACTAGAAGGTTTTGCTGCGCACCACTGTGCCACTTATATAACAGATGAGGCATTGGACCAGCTTAAAAATTGTGTGGATGTGGGTCGTACAGGTACTCTCGAGGAAGTGATGGCAGCCAACAAAGAATTTCACGAAATTATTGTCGGCGCTACAAACAACCCCGTAATGGTTGATATACTGGATCGCATGCAGTCGATTATTTACTTATTCCGAAAAACAGTAGTACTCCATAAACGTCCTCTTTTAATCGAAGAACATCATGATATTTATGAGGCCATCCGTCACCATAACGCTGATGAGGCCGAGCGACTGATGAAAGAACACCTGCAACTCGATTTGGAGTTTTGTTTAAATCGGATGAAAGGATAACTCCGATTACTTAGATTTTATCTATATGACAAAAGAGCACTTCCTGAATCAATCAAGAAGTGCTCTTTTCTGTGTATGATCCCTATCTAGTTTATGAATCCAGTGGGTAGGTAGTCATCATTTGAAATTTTGTATTGAGAGCCATCCTAAAATTTCACGAAAGACATTAGGCTAGATTAAGCAACTGTATTCTCTTATGAACAGAGTGACTCTCCTTCCTGCTCCACTAACAGCTGTAATGCAAACTCCCTAATCGTCCCAATCGAACTTGTGAAAAAGTGAAACAAAAGCGGTAGTGAACTCGTATAGAGAGTAACGATCTGGAACCGTCAGTCCAATCACCGTCGTTTTCTCGCAGGATCCTGTTAAGTTTATATTTGGAAGCGTAGGTTATAGAGTGTTTGTAATCGGACGTTAAAAAACCCAAGATTTTTTTGAAATTTTCATCACAGTTAGTCTTAGAGGTTATTGTATGTAGTTAGCTGCTGTAAAGGAATCTTTATGATAGAAAACACACCTTCCCATTCGTTGTTGTATAAACTCCTCTTAATGTTTTTCAAAAATGAGATTTATTAAAAAGTTAATCTCAGTATAGCTGTATTATTTTTTCGTTTATGAACTTATTGAATGAGCGATGGACTTATACACTATAAGAAGAATAAATTTATTATTCCGTAGAAGATCTACTATTTGCTTGAATTAGCTAATTCAATCGTACTCATCATTTTTTCTGTTTTAAAAAAAGTCACTGACGGAGAAATAGGGAAAAATACTAAGTATCTCTAGAGATATGAGTGGTTCCAAAGGTATTTGACGTCTACTGAATACCAAGCATTAATTTTCGGAAATGATGATGTTCGTTATTCTTATTGGAACACGCTAAATTTATACTTACTGTATTTTTAGTAGGCTGTTTCAGACAAAGGAGACTCTAATGAGCGGTTTTTTCTTAATCCTTATGGGATTTTTTATTGTTGGTGCAAACCTTATGGGATTTATCTTCTATAAAAAGAGGGAAAATTTATACGATGCTGCTTTTATCCTATTTTTATTAACGGTTTTGTTTGGAGCAATCGGTGGCTTAATCGCACTTTTAGTTATCCGTGATGCTTTCGCATTATTTTACGGCTTGCAAGTAGGATACTATTTACTACTAAATAGTGTTGTTGCTTTCTTGATTGCCCTTGTTGTAACTGCAATACAAAGATATAACCACAATAAATTATAGTTCATGCTTGTATTCAAGTAACGAGTGCAGTTGTTGAGAATTTTTTTAAGGAGAGTGGCTAATGTTTATAAAGAAACGCACATTAATAATACTCACAACTTTGATTTTGATAGTAAATGGTGTTTTAATTTATTCTTTATATTTTAGTAAACCGAGAAACTCACTTGAATTATATCAAGCTATTGCTTTTGCAAATGATTTCGAACAAACACAAAACTTAAATTTGGCAGGCTATGAAGATAATTTTAAGAAAGAAGACTTTGATTACATTAAAAGTGAAAAGTCGATTGCAAACAGCATAAGCCAAATGACGTTGTTTGCGTATGACGAAAAAACTTATGTCATTACGACTTCTCCTGGAACACGAAAATTAAAAATTTTAGCAGTAGAAGAGTTACCAAAAGATATAAGGGATTATTTTAGTGAAGGACTAGAGTGAAATTTCATTTAATAATAGTGCGTTGGTTTTTACTCAGCCTTTGTATCGTACATATTTTACCGTTTTTTATTCAGCAATTTTTATAAGGCGTAATCTATGAATGCGGACTGATGTCATCCCATATCCCAAAATCGGACATGGTTATTGGTTAAAAGAAAATGTGCTCGACGCAATTAGCAGCTGTTTAGAATTTACCTGGAAAGGATGAGTTTTATGTTATGGATACTTTCACAAAACAAACAGAGCCTGATGAATGTAAAAGATGTTTCGGTAAAAGGAAAATACATTCAAGGTTTTGTCGAAAACAGCTTTTTAGATCAATGGAATAAAACGATTGGGAAATATGAATCCAATGAAAGAGCCATCGAAATTCTTAGTGAACTATTTGCGAAAATCGAAGAAAGTCCTGATGCTGCAGTGACGTTTACTATGCCTCAGAAGTAAGTAAGCACCACGCGCCTTAACCAAACGGGTCATCTTTCTAGTAAAATATGCTGAAGTTTAATTAGGGGGTGAACATTTGTCAGTTACCATCTAGATGATCCTCATTTTGGGTGATACTCAACTACAGCGTCACATATTGCCTAAAGAAACTTTCCAAAACAATTTCAAAGCATTCGAAAGTAGACCATCCAAATCAATCCTAATTAAAAAATGGCAAGATAAATTGCCGACGATGAATGCCACGCTAAAAAACTTAAAAACCAAGCTAACCTCCGACTATCTACATACACTAATTATGCAAACCTATTATGCTGAATTTGGGCACCTAACTACTGCTGTATTGGATTTTCTTTGTCTAGTAGTTAACCCAAGTGCGTATTTACTAATGGCTTTTATTTGTTTCATTCTTTATTTTTTATTCATATTCACTTCTATTTAATTCAGAGGTATAATCGTCCGAGATTACTCAACGTGAGATTCAGGAAAGGGTACTCTGCAACAAATGAGCTAGATGAAAGTGGAAGGGAGGTAGGATAGTGGGTGAAATAGACAAGCGAAAGAGATTGAGCGAAGAACCTTTTGCCTTTGAAGTAAGGAAAAAAGGAACGGTAGCCATTTTCTTTGAAGGGAAACAAATTAAAATGATAAGAGACAAAGAAGCTGAGCGTCTCATAGCTAAAATCAGTAAAGTTGAAAACAATATTACAGAAGTACAATTATTATTGGCTAAAATTACTGGCAACTTCAAACATGGCAATGAGAAACTTGGTAAAAACAAATCGAAATAAGTGTAAGAAATTGGCGGGAGAACAATATCAGCCATTTTCTATTTTTATCACTATGAATTTCAGGAGTTGTAGCATGAATGATTTTTATACAGCATTAACCTATTTAACTAACACACTGTATAAACCCTATAATTTGGTGGTAACGTCGATTCAAGAAGAAAAACAAAACGCGATGTATGGTGCAGGTACATTTCAACTATCCTCTAGAACCATTCGATTCCGCGTAGCGAATGTCACACCCAAAAAAACAGGGCAGTTTGTCGCTTTTTGGGAAAAAGACGAAAACAATGAAAACCAACCTTACTTGTACGACGAAGCACCGGATTTATTGGTGGTAACCGTATTTAAAAACGGCCATGATTTTGGTCAATTTGTCTTTCCGAAAAAAGTTCTTCTTAAACAGGCCATTCTTAAATCTAGTGTCACCAAAGGAAAAATGGCCATGCGGGTCTACCCAAGCTGGGATCATCCCACTAGCAAACAAGCGATAAAAACACAGCAATGGCAGCTGCCCTATTTTATTGATATGCGACTTTCGAAGCCCTTACTCAAAGAAAAAGTCACAGAACTGTATTGCCACTAACATTTGGGATAGCTATAAATTGCGATAAAAATGTAGAAAGCCGTAGTCAAAACATGGTTGTTTTTGACTACGGCTTTCTACATTTTTTAATTTAGCTTGTGGTGCTTCCGAAGAAGTAAGGAAGCAGAGCTTTAACTGCTCGCTAGGGTCATTGATGAGAAACGCTTGCAAAGACCTTATACTTACAGCAAAATCATCCGTAAACTCCTGGATATTGGCCCTTATCTTCGGATCTATCCTTTTTTCATCCGTTCTTCTGGTGGATGTTCTGTGCTAAGCCTTCATTTCTGTGACTTGCTGCATTACTTCTTTGTCAAACCCTTCTGCATAAGAACCATTTTTTCGGACGCCGCTCCCCAAATGATACTCGCTAGCCCTCACAGTTTGATGGATTTCTTCTATATTCGTCGGCGTTAATCCCCCACCACACAGAATAGACGGGCCTTCCATCTCTTTTGATAACTCGACTAACTTTCTTAACTGGTTCTTGCCTCTCAAACAATCCACATGACCACCAGATGTTAAAATTCGTTTCACTTGTTTTTTGTAGTTCGCTAATGCCCTATATGCATACAGCTGATCGTCAATTTCATCAAAAGCGCGGTGGAATGTGATATCGAGCTGATCAGACACCGCAATGACTTTTTCTAGTGCTTGTTCATCTATTGCGTAATCCTTTGTTAAAGCTCCAAATACAATTCCGTGACCACCCAAATTCAACACATTTTTGACATCTTCGATGATTGTGTTCATTTCTGAATCGCTATAAAAAAAATCTCGACTGTGAGGACGTATCATTACTTGAACCGGTACCGTCACACTGTTCAACACTTGCTTGATGGTTTCAAAGCTCGGTGTTAACCCTCCCTCATCGATGGAGGAGACAAGTTCTAGTCTAGCTGCTCCCATTTTTTCTGCTTGGATTGCTTCCTGTTCATTTTGTACAATGACTTCTATACTCATTTTTCATTTCCTTTCAGACTAGACGATTATACTGAACCCCAGCGCGCCAGTTCCATCATAATCTTCTTTTTCATAGCTTTATCGTATAGTTCCTATAAACGCATCCCATTATGTTGCACATTCTTTTAACTTTTATCTTTGCCTAGAGTCGTTTCACTTTTCCTATGCATTTCCTAATTCCCTTGCTTTTCCACCTAACAAAAACGGTATTTACTACTGGTCGCCTAGGTTCATTGAAATACTTATCAATTGATAACTAAAATGGGTAAACTTAAAAAAAGAAGGAGGAGAAACCTTAATGATTAACAAAATCGGTCAAATTATGCTTTATGTAAACGATCAAGATAAAGCAATACGTTTTTGGACAAAAAAAGTAGGCTTCAGTATTATTGCGGAAGAAACTACTCATGGCATGAGATGGATCGAAATTGCTCCATCGAAGGACTCAGAGACAAGTATTATTTTACACGATAAAAAAGGAATTGCTAAGATGTCTCCGGAACTAAATCTAGGTACACCCTCTTTAATGTTCTCAACCGGAAATCTCGATAAATTATATACCGACTTAACAAATCAAGGCGTTACTACCGGAAAAATAGTGGAAATGCCTACTGGCAGAGTATTCAACTTTGCGGACAGTGAACATAATTACTTTGCAGTTATGGAAGCAAGCAAGTGAGTTTTTGCATCCACATCTGCAATCCATCCCCTCTTTTTTATATGACGTAGGAGGATTCAGAATATGGAGAGGAGAACTAAAAAAGGAACTTATTTTTTCAAGTTTTTTCAAGACTGCATATTTAAGTAAATTTCCATTTGTATTAAGAAACTAATTGCCTGCTCATTCTGTCTTACTTACTAATCATGTTTCGCGTAAATGGAGGGATAGCTATGTGGTTTCTACTAGGCGTTATCGCAATAACAGCAACTTGTATAAATCTTGCTATGTATGCAACAGGCAAAGATTATAAATTGGCGATGGCCATGGGCTTATCTTTTACAGCGTTAACTGTGGTCGCGGATTATAGTATGGTGTCGAGCTGGGTAGAGGCGGAAGATTGGTCTGCTTTACTAGATGTGGTTCCGATAATGGCAGGCGCGTTGTGGATGTTAACCATCCTATCGATTTTATTGAATATAACGCCTATTCTGTTAGAACTGAAAAACAAAAATAAATAGTATTAATTCAAATTTAGGACAGAATCCATTTAAGAAAGGAATACGAATGAAAGAGACCTTATTGAAGTACCTAGAAAGCAATTTCCCAGACTTAACGAGTGAGTTGTATGTAAGGTTTGATCTAGGCAGTCCGCATGAAAATGGAACTGACGAAAGAATCGATCAAGTTACGACAAGAGTGACTAGCTTGTTCGAAGAGGTATTCAAGCCGGACGATTTTATTTATCTTTACATCAAAGATTACGGTGGGACAGAAGATAGTATGTTTGGAAATAACACGCCAACGTATCTTACTGATTTACTAAGCACCCAAAGGATTGAAGAGGACATTTTGTACGATATCGATGAGGATGTTGACGAGTTAACAGGCAACACGATAGAACTAAAAAATGAATTCAACGTGAAAATTGTCTATGCAAAATTAGCCTCTATTAACTACCGAGAAATACTGAAAGGCATTGGGAATTATGAGCAAGGTCGAGATCCTTCTATTGGCGAATCTGTATACTTTATGAACACAGAAAAAGACATCGTATTTCACATGTATGACGATCGTGGATGTGACGTTTTCGGCTTAAATAAGGATACGCTTGCCCCCCTATATCATAAGTTCAGAAAGTGGATTTTAGACTATAACCGGATTGAAATAGATTATGCTTTTGAAGAAGGATTATACACTTACGTTGAAACTACTGATGAGAAAGAGAAGAGAATTAAAGCCGACCAGCTACAAGTAAAAGAAACGAACATTGATTTATTTCAGGACAATACCTGTCACATCACCCATACGCTTGTCATACCGAATGACAAGACAGATGAGTGTATCAATGAACTATCTGAAACTGGTTTCACTCTTTTTGTCGATACGAAAAATTGTGCGTGTAGCCATTTAAAAGTAACCAAAACAGACGCTTTGGCCGTTATTGATTACCAAACTGAGCTTATGTCTTTGTATTCGAAGAAATATGAAGGCGCGTATTTAGGATGGTCTGTGAGAAAAGCTTTTTAGTTAAGGTTGTGGTGGAGACAGTTTTAGTACAAAAATTTCGATGGAATAAGTGAATTCAAAGGAAAGGTTTTACTCGGAAAATCAGTATCGACAATCCTCTATTGGCTGTACTTATATAATAATTTTATTTTTGAGGGAGATAAAACAAAAAAGGCTACTGTAGTAGCCTTTCTGTTTTCTTACATGCAAATTTCACTTTCAAAACCCTACCTTACTGTTTTAATGATGTACAACATACTCTTTAGCAAGGGGAGTCCCATCTTCCTTTAGATTCAATGCTGTATATACTTTTATAATTGTACTTGGACGTATCCCTTGGTCGCCACCTTCAATCCGGCTGATGGTTTTCTGAGTAACATCTGCTTTATCAGCAAGTTCTATTTGGGAAAGCCCTAATTCCATACGTCTTTTAAAGACGTTTCGACTCCGACTGTATTCAGCGCTTTCTAATGCTTCTTTTATTGCCGTATTCTGTATCAGACGGTTTCTCAAATCATTTAAAGTTGCCATTTTTCTCACCCCTCAAAGAAGTCTTTTTCTCGCTTCGTCCGTTTGACATGATTATATAATTGTTTTGCTCTTTGCATATAAAAATTTGTCATATCTGGTTTTCCGTGGACTTTCGTAAATCCGTAAACAAATACATAACAAGGCTCTGCTTTATAATAATAAGGAAAGTAAATAAACCGATGAAATTCAGCTCCATTATCAGCCTTCATTTCAAAAATCCGAGGTTCCGAAAGACGTTTTACTAACTCCACATCTACTTCGCGACCACGAAAAGTGCGTTTTATCCGATAAGGCTTTGTTTCACCTAGTGGAAACATTGTTTCTGGCGCTTCTGCGAGATCCGCAAATCCCTGATAAATCAATACTCCAAGATCTGTATCCTCTTCTGCCAGCTTTTCAATGAAAGGTAATACTTGTTGCTGATTGTCGATAGTTCTTGAAAAATAAATTTCTGTCATATGTATTATAGCTAAAATGACTTAAATTGTCTAATTATTTAAGTCATTTCATCCTCCTTTCCTTACTTAACTTCCTTTTAGTACTACTTTCCATTAGTATACCGCTTTTATACAATCTATAGAGATATTCTATAGTTCTACTATCTACAATCCAAGCATTCTCATTAGTTTTTGTGTCGTAGTTATAATTTACTTAATGACTTTAATTTGTTTCATAATATAAGCGAGTTATTTTCTCTACAGATTTCGAGAAGTTTTATTATTGGATGAATTAATCAAAACTCGCTCAAGGACCTTTTAATAGATATTCATATTCCTCTATTTTCTCTATCAAACTGCGTATATGTATTGAACTTCAACGAGAATCGCTGTATACAAGAATTCAAAATCTATCATTTTACAAACAAAACAAAATGTAATACAATGTATTACAAAGAGCAAAAGGGGGGTTTTATTCATGGCCACTATTTCTTTGCGTGTGGATGACCGCGACAGCAAACTCATCCGCGACTACGCCAAACTGAAAAACACATCTGTTTCGGATTTGATGCGGAATGCCATCATCGAGAAGATTGAAGATGAACTGGATGTCGAAAACTTTGACCGGCTCCTTGCCACTATGGAAACAACCCATTCCTTGGATGACGTCAAAAAAGAATTGGGTTTATAACCAACCATGTATGCAGTTCATTTCTCAGATGTCGCGTTGAAGAAATTAAAAAAGATGGACCGGTACCAGGCCTCTCTCCTGATTGGCTGGATTGAAAAGAACTTGAAGGATACCGACGATCCACGAATACAGGGCAAGGCATTGGTTGCAAACCACAAAGGCAAGTGGCGTTATCGGGTTGGTGATTACCGTATTCTAGCGTTGATCGAAGACGAAAAGATCATTATTACCATTATCGATGTTAGACATCGAAAAGATATCTACGAATAAGAAGACAGGTGCATGCGCTTCAATAGGCTGCACCTGTTTTTCATATTCCACAGTAAGCATTTGACTGGAATGACCGCCGTGAAAATCTTTATATCAATTGGTTTCTCCTCGGACTATAACCTCTTCCAAGCGGTTCATAAATTGGACGCGTTGCTTCATGATAAGTAGAATGAGTAAGAGTATGATGATTACAGAAATGAAGAAGTCTTATGATGAAGAGTACCTGTATTATGAGGAAAGTCGATCAGCTTGGCTGCGTTGTCACGCCGATCGAGTTGAGAAGATCCAAGAGTAGCCACTTTTATATAGTGAAGCTTACAGAACCCACCATGCCTCTTCACAATGCGAATCACGGTGGGTCGTTTTATTTCCTCATTTACTCATCCAATCCTGCATTTTATACATTTTTGGTTACTTGCATTTTGCTGTTCATCATTTTACCTTCGCAAACTTCCACATGTGTTAGGGAGAAGTTTGTTAATCTTTTTTTGCATTTTTACTAACTTTATTCGTAACATACGGAGAAACGCAAAAATCGGGATAAATCATTCCATTAGAAAAAGACTGCCGGGTTTTGATGCTCTGACAGTCTTTTCTTCATTCACTTCCCATGTATTTAACGATTTCGGTCATGCCTTCTTTGTTGATCCAAGATTCGCTTTCTTGTTTTGCAGCTCTTGCAAGAGAATGCGCGCGCCTGTCAGACTTAAGGTGAGCCCTGGCGCAAATTCTTTGTTTTCCGCTAATACCTCACCTGTTACCAAACAAGCACCGGCGGGTTGGTATTTTCTCAACACAATCACATCTTCTTCTACTAAAATCTCCACGGGATCTCCAACGCTCATTTCCATTCCGCTTCTCAGTTCTTTCGGAATGACGATGCGTCCAAGTGAGTCTGTGTTTCTTACGATTCCTGTAGTTTTCATGGGCACACTCTCCTTTTGTTACATACACGTTCTGGTCAGGTTCCTTCCTTACCGAAAGGAACGCACGTTCTCATTGTATCACTTCCCTGCTATTTCTGTGCGTACATTTTAGAAAAACTCCAGAGAATAAGTCTATTTTTTTAGCCCTAGGCATTTTGCTTGAAACAATGAAACGAATGCGCAGCTGATTCGTAATAAGGTTATAGACATTTTGAATTTTTACCAAGGAGGAACAGACACATGAACAAAAAAGCATGGAACTTGATGGGATGGGGACTTCTTTTCGCAATCGCGGTTTCGTGGATTGGTTTTGGTTATTCGAGCTGGTTTTTGTTGTTGCTTCCCTTAGCTCATCTTTCTTTTTCTGTTCGCGATGGCAGCATTAAAAAACTTGGAAAGTTGTCGTCTTCTCACTGGCTGCAGCTTTCATTCGCATTGGCGATTGCTGTTGCCGTTGTGTTTGGGCTTATTCTGCTCGCTAATTTTTTAATCTTGGATCTGTTGCACATGACGGGATGGAGCAAGACCGTCATTCAAGTAGTCGCTATTATTCTAGCGTTGTACCCTGCGAAGTTTCTGTACGCCCGCGTTGTGCATAAGGCTTTTGATGACGTGAAAATGGAAAAATCTTAAAGCTTGAGTGTTGGTTCATCTCCAGCTAGTGTTGAGGCCATAGGAGTGAATGCGCATGAACCACCCAAAATTGGTTTTCGTAGGTTACTTCATTTTGTTTCCCGTACTATTTCTGTTCAGTTCGTTGCTGTGGCGATTTGTCATTCGAAATGGTGAGTTACTCGTTGTCGCAACAGACGCGCTAGCTATTTTGGCTATTTATTATTTTATCGTCAGCGCTTTTTTGGTTACTCGGATGAACAGGTCTTCGTCCTGACGGCTACCTCGAGCTTTACTTTGGATCAAGGATGGATATAGAACAGGAGGACTAGAATTGAAAAAATATTACGCCTACCACTCGCTAATTATGACAATTTACGCCATCGTACTTCTTTACTGCCTGCTAAACAACCGATTTGTACCGGTTTTGATTGCAGCCATACTTGGCATGCCACTCATGATTTTAAATTACAAGAAAAATCATCCAGCTAGCAATCGTAAAGTCGTCAAATAAAAAAGGAGTGAATTTCGAATGATTTTCCGAAAAGCTGTTATAGAGGACCTACCTAACATTGTTCAGCTTCTAGCAGATGACGAATTGGGTACTACGCGTGAACGGTATGAAACTCCTTTGCCAGACTCTTACATCGAAGCGTTTAACGCGATAGAAGCTCAAGTTGGAAACCAGCTCCTGTTAGCTGTTGAAGGAGCTTCAATTATTGGCTGTCTTCAGCTGACGATTATTCCGGGTCTAGCAAGGCAAGGCATGAAACGCGCCCAAATTGAAGGTGTGCGTGTTGCTCAAAATCAGCGTGGAACCCAAATTGGCGAAGCTTTGTTTAAAGAAGCAATGGCCATTGCCAAAGCCGAACATTGCGGACTCGTTCAGTTAACCACAGATAAAAAACGGAAGGATGCTCATCGTTTTTATGCACGATTAGGATTTATCGCAAGCCACGAAGGCATGAAATTCATTTGTCCATAAAAAAAACCTTGCTTTCGCAAGATTTTTTTTATTTTTTGAACGATTTGACGACGTCTTTGAACTTGAGGCGGTTGCCGTAATTCAAGGAACCGAATTTGTAAATATGAATCGATAACGCGGCGAACAAGACGACGGTCCCCACCATAATCACACTTGAAATGAGCAGAGAAGTCATCGGCACACTGGTCAGCATATACCGAATCGGCATCGTAAATAGTGAGATAAATGGGATAAACGAAGTGACTTTTACGACTGCGTTATCAGGTGCGTTCATCGCAAATGTGGCGGCAAAGTACGCCAAAATAAACAAGAACGTAATTGGTGTTACGGATGAGTTAACATCTTCTACTTTGGACACCAAGCTGCCTAATGCGGCGTAAATAAACAAGTATAAAATATACCCCATTACGGAGAACAAGATGTACACGAGCAATACGTCCGCTGTCATTGATCCTTGCACCAGGTCTAACACAAACTGCGGGTAATTTTCTTTGTTTACCATAAATCCAATGACCCCAAATAATAGGATAGCAGCGACTTGCAGCATTCCAGTCAACCCAACGGCTCCTACTTTCCCAAGAATGAGGGTTCGGGGATTACTTGAGGTAATGAGCAACTCCATTGTACGGGAATCTTTTTCTCTCGCTACGGATGTCGCGACGTTCGCCCCGTAAAGCAGAATGAGCATGTACATCGTGATCATCACTGCAAACGCAATGGCGGTGCCTGACTGGGCATCCTTTCCGAGAAACACCGTTTCTTGTTCGATTGGTTGTGCTAAAATTTCACGGACTTCTTGACTGTCGATGCCTTTTTCTTCAAACAAACGCGTTTCGTTCAGTTGCTTTAACCGCGATTCAAAAACCAGTTGTTCGGTCGAATCCGTCGTGCTGTCAAAAGAGATATAGGTGTAGCTGTCGTAATCTTTTACGACAAACCCGGCTGTTTCTTCTTCGTTTTGTACAGCTTTTCTCAATTCGTCTTCAGTTGCGTAGCTTTCTTTTCCGAACACCGGACTGACGGCGTCTTTAATTTCTTTATTTGCATAAACGACGACAAATTCTTCGTTTTTCGCGGTGTCTTCTTCTTCGTCACTTCCAAACCAAATCATGAAGCTCGGAATGGTGGTGATGAGCAGTGTAATGATGCACATGATGGCCGTGGTAATGAGCAAGCTTTTCTTTCGTATCATGCCAAGGAATTCAAACGTAAAAACGGTTTTAAGCTTTTTCATTTTGATCACCTGTTTTCTCAATAAAAATTTCTTGAAGACTTGGTAAGTAATCCATAAACATTGTGAGTTCTATCCCTTGGCTAAATAGGTCTTCAACAAACGAGCGTTTCGTTTCGTTTGGTTGAAGCGTTAAAATAATGTCTTGTTTTTCAAGGGTGTAGTCATAGCCTGACAGAAAACTCAAGTTGTCTTGGTCTGCAAACCGTAAGCGCAGCTTGCCTTTGCCCATTCGTTTTCGAATGTCGTTTAAATCTCCACCTAATACAATCTTGCCGTTGTTGATAATGGCTATGTCATCGCAAAACGACTCGATGTACCCCATTTGATGGGAAGAAAAAATAATGATGCGATCTTCACGAATGTAATTTAATAACGAATCTTGGAAAATTTTTGAATTTACCGGATCCAGCCCAGAAAATGGCTCATCCAATATCAAAATATCCGGTTCGCAAATAAACGCTTGCGTAATTTGCACTTTTTGTTGGTTCCCTTTAGACAGCGTCTCGAGTTTTTGGTCTAAATAAATCGCAATGCCAAATTCTTCTGCCCATTTTTTCATGGAATGCTCGGCATCTTTTTTGTTTGCCCCGCGCAACTCCGCAAAATAAATCAACTGATCTTTTACTTTGAATTTCGAGTACATGCCGCGTTCTTCAGGCAAATAGCCAATGCGATAATCGGTCGGCTTGAATGTGTTGCCGTCTATTGTAATCGAACCGGTATCCGCCTCAAACACATCCATCAAAATTCGCATCGATGTCGTTTTTCCAGCACCGTTTCTTCCTAAATAACCAAAAATCTGTCCTGAGTTAATCGTTAAGTTGATGCCTTTTAACACATGTTTGTTGTTAAAGGATTTGTTTAGTTCTTCGATTACGAGTTTCATGTTGACACCTCCACAGAGTAAATTCATCTCTTTGAATCTATCTTAACACAGAACTTTTTCCATTATAACCCATCTTTATTTTATACTGTTTACAAAATGAACTTTATAAGTTCAGGCTGTCCCTATGTAAGCGGGTTACGTGTTGCGAAAAGTTTTGTCTTTCATTTTATTGGCCCTATTCTAAAGTTCCTGTAATCCTGTTAGGATAGCGACATGGTGTTCGAGCAAGGAGAACTCATCGTTAATTCGGATAAATTCAGAGCATTTACCCGAAATCTTACAAATGAAAAAGAAGATAAAATTTGTATTGTTCCAAGAACTACAGAGGGCGATCCAATTTTTGATACATTAGATTATAATGGCGACAATGTTGCGCATACGTATAATAATTCTCATAATGAAGTTGGAGGTTCAATATCAGAACACAAAATAGGTGAGTATGACGGACTTGCAACTACATGATCGTGACATTAAAAACGCACTGAACCTTAAGCTTAGGGTTCAGTGCATTTTAGTATCTGGTTTTCTTGTTCATTATTTCGTTTTTAGGGTCGCTAAATTAGATAAGATGAGATTTTTTTGCTCGCTGATCAAAGCTTACTAAGCTTTTCACACCTAGTTTTTTCAACATTTCCTTGTTATCCGCAGTGTAATTCCCAAGATCGTCGGGGTAATGGCTATCAGAAGATAAGGTAAATTCGACTCCTCGTTCTACTAAAGTTGTTAAAAAAGAAGGTCCTGGACACATCTCTTTTACTGGATACCGATAATACAGCCCCGCATTCACTTCAGTTGCCGTGTTTGTTTCGACAAGTGCGTTGGCTATCTTTTCATGCCATACTTGGTTGAAGCTTATATCTTGTACTTGGTAGTTAAAGACTTTTAAGTTGTCCAAATGAGCGACAAAATCAAATAACTCTGAACGAATTGCGTTTTCTACTATGATGTAAAACCGATTATACAATTCTTTTAAATCATATTTTAGAAACACATCCGCAGTTTGAGGATTATCGAATCCCCAACCATCGACAAAGTGAACAGATCCGATAACAAAATCCCACGCGTATTCTCCTAATAATTCGGTTAGTTCTGTTTCGCATCCTTCAAAATAATCTGCTTCTATTCCGAGTTTTAACTCAATTCCTTGCAGCCGCCACTTTTCTTTTTCTTTTTCGATTGCCTCAACAAAATCAACCATATTTTCGGTCATGACATGATTTAACCACGCTGATTGAGCCCTTCCGATTGGGTGTATAGGATCCAAAATCATATTCTTTTCAAAATAACTCCGTGTTTCTTTAAAGCGGTATAAATGATCCACGATGCCAACTTTCTTCAAACCTAATTGCTTTGCCTTTTCTAAATACAAATCCAACCAAAAACTGCTAAAGCAACCTTGGTCAACTCGCTTTTGCAATTGCTTTGTTTGCCAGCGCATGAATGCTTTTGACCCTTTTTCTAAATCGGCCGGTGCTCCAAAAGATGACAAAGTTTTAGCCGTTCGTTCCAACCACTTGACTGTATAGGGTCCTTCTTCTAAGTGAACATGAAAATCCATTTTCATTATTCTACTCCACCTTTCACGACTGTCCACAGCGACTCGTATTCCGACCAGTCTTCTGGACACGATTGATCACAGAGCACTTCTGTTAGTTCGTCCAAACTGCAGATGCTGTAAAACGATTGTTCTCCGATTTTAGTTGCATCAGTTAATAAGATCCTGCTGTTGCTTTGTTTCACCATCTTTGACGATACGATTGATTCATCCATATCAAAGTCAAAAACAGTTCCATTTTTCACTCCGCCACACGATAAAAAAACTTTGTCGAGACTCATTTTCGTTAACCACTCGACAGTTACCGGTCCTGCCACTGAAGACTGTGCCGGATTGGTGATGCCTCCGAGTAACAATACTTTTCCCGTTATCCGCCTTTCTTCTAATGCTAGATTAAAACGTTCGGCAGCAGCAAGCGAATTTGTTACGACCGTTAAGTTGTGCACGCCCTCCAAATAATCGGCCAAATGCACAGTGGTCGTTCCTACATCAACGCCAATGGTATCCCCATCTTCAATACGGCTAGCAGCGGCTTTTGCAATTAGTTGCTTGACTCTTTTTTGCATATCCAGTTTCCGCTTAAACTGCGGTTCCGTTCGAAGTTTCAAAAACGGAATAGCCCCTCCGTGAACTCGAGTTAATAATTGGCGGTTTTCCAATTCGCCCAAATCTCTACGTATCGTTTCTGGTGCGACGTCCAGCTGTTCGGCAATATCCACGACCGATATTTTCTGTTTTTCTTGTAATTGCTTAACTATGTATTGAAATCTCTCCATTTTTAAGTAGGTCATTGCAGATAAATCACATCTTCCGGAGAGATATAGCAGTCGTATTCTTTTCCAACTTCGATAGACTGTCCGCGACGGTGCAATTGTTCGACAGAAAACTCACGGTCTCCTGACAGAAAAACCGTTCGAATAACATTTCCACTCATGGCTGATTTTTTAGCAACCGCTTTTATCCGGTAGTCAGCGTCAGTTCCTTCAAACGATATTGCTTCCGGACGAATGGCTAGTTTGTCGCCTGTTTTCGTTAAGTTTTTTCCAATCAGCTCTTCTAATTGTGTTTTGCTGAAAACATTGTAATGTCCGATAAAATTTGCAATAAATTCAGTTTGGGGCTTCGTGTAAATGTCAGTAGGCGTTCCACATTGCGCAATTTCGCCTTTATTCATGACGAAAATCTTGTCAGAGACGGCCATCGCTTCTTCTTGGTCATGCGTCACGAGAATCATCGTAATCCCCATTTGACTTTGAATCGAACGCAGATCCGCTTGCAGTTTTTTTCGAATTTGTGCATCTAACGCACTTAATGGCTCATCTAAAAGTAACACTTTCGGTTTAACGATTAACGCACGCGCTAAAGCAACTCGTTGCTGTTGACCGCCGGATAATTCGTGAGGATATGCTTTTTCTTTATCGGATAGGTGAACAACTTCTAAAATTTCTTTCACTCTTTTTTTGATTTCTGCCGCAGGTGTTTTATTGATCGTTAAGCCGAACGCTACATTTTCATGCACTGTCATATTAGGGAACAAGGCGTAGGATTGAAACACCATGCCTATTTCACGTTTTTTGGTCGGAACTTTTTCCATGTGTTTGTCTTCAATTTTCACACTACCAGACGTTGCTTCTGTTAACCCTGCCAGTATTCGTAAAATGGTGCTTTTTCCACAACCGCTCGGCCCTAAAAGGGTAACGAATTCTCCTCTTTCAATCGACATATCAATCGAAGAAAGAACCGTCGAGGTGCCGTAATTTTTTTGCAAGTTTTCTATTTGAACATAACTCATGACTTCACCAGACCTTTCGATTGTTTAGTCAACACGGAGATCGCCAATGTCAAAATCCCCATTAAAACAAGATAAACAAAGACAACGGCACTTGCTATATGTCCGCTTGTACTCAATTTTTCCATCAAGTAAATTTGAACGGTTTCAAATCGCGAGCCGACAACTAAGTTAATCAGCACAAATTCTCCAAATAAAATCGAGAACGATAACAAAGCACCAACAAATAATCCTGGATATATGGCCGGCAGCAAGACTTTAACAAAAGCTTGACGTTTTGAAGCACCTAATAATTCCGCTGCATCTAATAATTGTTTGGCATTAACATTTCTAAGACTGTTGCGAGTTCCTTGATAAATGTACGGAAAAATACTGATGATATAGACACCTAACACTGCCAAAATCATCGGTATCCCTAGTTGCGTATATGTACGGATCAAGCCAACCGCTAAAATAACACCCGGGAAGGCATAAACTAACACAACAATGGTTTGCATCCATTTTTCATATTTCGGAAAATACAGCACAATCACAAATATTGCGGGGACTACGAAAAAAAAAGCAAGAACTACAGCACTCCCTGACAACAATACCGAACGTCCAAACGCTTGGATAAACTCCACGTCTTGAAATAGAATCGCGAGCCATTTAAAAGTTAACCCTTCTGGTAAAACTGTCCTGTTCCATTCCGTCGCAAAAGCATAAAGCGCAGTGGCCACAATGGGCAATAGTAAATACAACATGAGAAACAGCAAGAACAAGTCAGCTACTCCCTTTTTCTTTATCATAAATTTCTCCTCGTTTTCTTAATGCTCCATTCACTGAGAACCATTGCCGAAATCATCGTGGCTCCAAGTAACACGGCGATGGCACTGGCCAGTTCCGGTTGGGCAAAAATATCACCCGATAGCAACGTTCCAATTCGGATAGCTGCTAAATTATAGTCACTTCCCGTTAACGCATAGGCCGATGCATAAGCGCCCATTGCATTCGCAAACAACACACTAAAAGTCCCCACAATTCCTGGGAGCATCACTGGAATACCAATTTTCATCCAAAATTGAACTGTATTCGCACCTAATAAGGCAGCAGCTTCTTTCCATTGCTGTTGAATTCCATAATAAATCGGATACAGCAGCATGAGGGATAATGGCAACTGAAAATAAATATAAATCAGTAGCAAGCCGCTCCAGCTATATAGAGAAAAAGAAGCAAGCGCATCTATGTTCCATTTCTCAAACAATAAGGTAAACAGCCCACTGTTGCCAAGCAACACAATAAATGCAAAAGCCAGTGGAATACCTGAAAAATTCGATGTCAAATTAATCATGACTAAAATTCGCTCTTTTACGGGATCTGTAAAGCGCATCATTGCGTAAACCGCAAATAACGAAACGACAAGCGCGACAAGCGCAGAAACAGCCGATAACGTAATGCTGTTTTTGAATCCTTGTAAGATATAGCTGTTGAACAAAACCGTTTTGTACTGATTTAACGTAAAGCCCTCGCTGTCAGTAAAACTCGATAAGAACATATTCACTAAAGGCAAAACAAAAAACATCACGATTAACAGCATGAACGGAATAAGTAAAAATAAGGATTTATTTTTAGGTGTCAAATGATCACTGCTTCCATTAAAATTGTCATTTTACTTTTTTTTATATCTAGGTACATGAACTATCGTAAGCACTACAATTCAAGCACGAAGACATTCTTCCATTTTTAAAGGCATCATGGCTTTTGACGGTTCGATTCCTAATAACTGACAGACTAACGGCGCAATCATCAATTGTGAAACGAGTTCATCAGATATTCCCGCAGTTATTTTTTCTGAGACTATAAACAATGGCACATGGCGATCCTCCGCTGTATTTCCGCCATGATTGCCATCTGCCGTCATTCCATGGTCCGCCGTAATGATAATGTCGTACCCGCTTTCTTTGCACAACGGGATAAACGTTGATAACAATGCATCCACGGCAAGTACCCGATTCCGGTATTCTTTTGAATCCGCAGTAAATTTGTGACCGTCATCATCTACGTTCATCGGGTGAATATAAAGAAAATCAGGTTGTTTTTTTTCCATGAGCCACGAGGCTTCCGCAAACAAATGGCTATCGGGGTAATGATCTTCAAAGTAAAAAAACCCATTTTCAATCGGCAATTCCGTATCTAGTTGAATGCGATCTTGAATTTCATTGAAAGGAGCGGAATTATACAATTCACTTACCCAATGATAGGCGGCAGCGGCCGTTGTTCTCCCGCTGTCTTTCGCCAAATGGAATAAACTTTGTTGCGTGGATAACCGTACCGTTCGATTGCTATTAACCCCATGGACGACAGGAGGTGTACCTGTCAAAATGGTTTCGTATAAAGGCCTGGAAAGTGATGGAACTTCTGAGCGCACTTTATAACGCGCAGCTTTTTCATGTTCTACTAAATGTTGTAAATACCCCATATGGCTACAAGCCGTATCAAACCGAAGTGCATCTATAACAATCAGAACCACGCGATTAGTTGCCATGGATTAATACCTGTTCTTGCCACATTTGAGGAATATTCTTAGTTGCTTCTTCCCAAGCCGCTTGGTCTTTAACTGGCTGTGTGTTGGTATACATTTCATCCGGTAATAGCATTGCTTTTACTTCTGAGGAAAGTTCTACATTTTCACGAATAGGACGAGCATAGCCCTTTGCTAAATTTTCTTGTCCTTCATCTGACAGAATATACTCTCTTGCCAACATCGCAGCATGAGGATTTTGAGCATACTTGTTAATTACTGTAGCGTAACCTGACATAATGGATCCTTCTTCAGGAATGACAATATCAAATCGGGATTCATCGATTTGATTGCTATAGCCTAATGCATTGAAATCCCACATGATGGCAACATCAATCTCGCCTTTTTCAAGGTTTGCGACTGTTGGATCTCCTTGCAAACGTCCTTGTTCCGCCAATTCCGCAAAAAAGTCGATACCTGGTTGCAGATTTTTTTCATCTCCACCAAAAGCCATTGCTGCCCCTAAAATAGCAAATTGTGCTTGATTTGCCGTTAAGGCATCACCAATGCTTACAATATACTCACCGTTTTTAAGGTCTTCCCAAGATTTCGGAGGATTTTCAACATTGTTGGTATCGGTTAGGAATGCCATCGTTCCGGTATAGCCAACGATCCAATGCCCTTCATCATCTTTTGCCCATTCCGGAATATCCTCCCAGTAACTTGTTTTATACGCTTGCGTCAATCCTTTTTCTTCAGCAATCGGTCCAAATGCGACTCCGACATCGCCCATATCAGCAGAAGCATTGTCTTTTTCCGCTTCGAACTTTGCCAATTCTTCTGCACTCGACATATCTGTATCGGTATGAGTTATGTCAAACTCAGTTTCTATTTCACTCCACGTTTCTACCCAGTTTGCCCATGTGTCAGGCATGCCGACAGAATTTACTTCGCCTTCTACTTTTGCTTTTTCGATGACTTCTTCTTTCGTTAAGGAATTTCCATCAACTTGTGCACTTACACTTTCTTTATCACCAGAGCATGCCGCCAATACACTTACTGCCATAATTCCCAACACACTCTTTTTTAAAATTTGCTTAAAGACCATTTTGAAACCCCCTATTTGTTTTTGTTTGTTTTTGTTTGATTACACTAATAATCATAACGAACAAACATTGAGCCAGTATGGAGTCTTTACTAACGATTCGTAAAGATTGTTAAGAGAGTGTGAAGAACATATAGGGTTACTTCTTTATTTCAATATAAAAAAGCACTGAATTTAGAGCTTTAAAATAGCGCTAAATTCAGTGTTTTTTTGTTCCCACAGGTTTTATCATCTTCCATTATTTTTATAATTTTATTGAACAAGATGCCTAATTCTACAACTACTAGTAGCGTAACTACGATTGGCCACAAAATAGTGCATCCTTTTTTCGTAATTACGAGCAGAATGAAGAGAAATTCCAGATTTTGTAGAGGTTTTACTGCTATAGATTTCGTATGTAGCGTGAAACTCTTTTGAAATCAATGCTTTCTACTTATTCCATTCTAATAATTCCCATTTATTTGGATATACTGTCGAGTTTAGTAGAAATACTGTCCGTTTCACAGCGAATACTGTCCGAATAGGGATGAATACTGTCCAAATTACGCTGTTTACTAGCGAATTAAAAACAGATCCTAGCCTCAACTAAAACCAACCATAAAAATCTCTTCCAAAGAAATCTGGTGGCTGGTTTAATTCAGATAATCTATTAGTCACATAAAAAATGTTTACACTCATCCCTTATTGTAAAAACCGGACACAATTTGGTATACAACGTTACAAATTTCCCCACAAAAAAACGTACTTTCATTTAGAGCTTTGTAACAGCTCTAAACAGAGTACGTTTTTCTCTTTTTCTACTTTACAGCCAGCTACTCTTCTTCTAAAAAGTCATTTTCAACAAGCCAGTCGTAAGCAACTACAGAAACACTTTGCCCTTCAATATCGACGAGGTAATTCAGTTCTCTCATAATGTCGCTGTTTAGGCTTTCTGCCAAGCGAGCTGTAATTTCTTCAATTTCTGGGTACTCTTCAAACACTTCTTGATTGATCGCGACAGCTGCTCGGTATGGCGGAAAGAATCGTTTGTCATCTTCTAACACGACTAAGTCATAATTTCTGATCGTAGCATCTGTTTCAAAGGCTACTGAAACGTCAACTTGCTCATTGTCTAATGTCCGTTGCGTCAATCCTAAGTCCATTTGACGCACTTGGCTAGAACCAAATTCAAAACCATAGGTCTCTTCTACACCTGGCAAGCCGTCTGAACGATTTGCAAACTCAGCATCAGCGGCCATCGTCAACTTTCCAGGATTTTCGTTGACATAGTCTGAAAGATCACTGATGGATTTGATGCCGAGTTCTTCTGATTGTTCGCTTCTCATCGCGAGCGCATAGGTATTGTTGACACCCGACATATTCATCCAGTGGATGTCGTTTTTGATATCATTTTCTTTTACCTTTTCAAAAGCAGCATCGGGGTCAGCAATGGATTCTTCGCCCATATACGTAATAAGTGCCGTTCCCGTGTATTCCCACATCATGTCTACTTGACCATTTTCTAATGCTGAACGAACGACACTACTGCCAAGGTTGTTCATTTGGTTGACTTTAAAGCCTTCATCTACTAATAAGAATGCCGTCATCTCTGACAGTAAGTATTGTTCCGTATAGTTTTTTCCCCCGACCGTCACTTCTTTTCCGGTCACGCCTATTCCTGAACAGGCCGACAAGATCACCGCAGCAATCAGCAGAGGGACCAGTTTGAGTAAGTTCATGACAAATTTCAATACCTCCTATCCCTATTGCTAAGCTTCCTCAATACGCCTCGATCCTTTTGGCACAACGAGATATTCGATTTTACGCAAAATATAATCAGCTAAAATCGCCAATAAAGTTACAGGGATGGCTCCAGAAATCAGGAAGCCGTTATCAAATAAGTTAATCCCAGTAAAGATCCAAACACCAAGTCCACCTGCACCAACCACATAGGCTAGAGCCGCTGTACCAATGTTCAAGACAACAGCCGTTCGGATGCCGGCAAGGATGGAGTAAGCCGAATTAGGAAGCTCGACACGAAATAAAATCTGATAAGGTTTCATTCCCATCCCTTTTGCCGCATCGATCATATTCTTGTCAATAGAGTCAATGCCTGCCACTGTGTTTCTGAAAATTGGCAGGATCGAATAAATAAACAATGCAAAAACGGCCGATTTAAAACCGATACCTAAAATACTAATCATTAATGCCAGAACTGCTAGACTGGGAATCGTTTGTCCCAAATTGGCGACATTGGAAACCAACCATTCGGCTTTTTTGAATTTGGGTCTAGTGATGAGAATGCCTGCTGGTACAGCTATCAAAATAGCGAGAATTGAAGAGACCAGTACTAAAACAATATGCTGTCTCAGCAACACCAAAAATGTTCCTGATTGAGTAAAGATGTAGTCAAAATAGCTATTGGCAACTGCCCAAATAAAGAATGTGGCGACCAATGCATAAAGCGCGTATTTGACAATATTGCCTATCCATTTTTTTCGATTCACCGAATCACCCTTCCTGAGATGCGGACATTTTCCCTTTTATTTCGAAATGTAGGTATTTTTGAACAAGATCGATTGTGATTGTGCCAATATTTTCATTCTGATCGTTTTTCACAATTACTTGATCTGCTTCTTGATTCATCAGCATCGACAACGTATTGCGTAAATCCTGATGGATATTGATCGTTTTCGTATCTTGAATCGATTCGTCAACCGGACCAAGTCCAATGATTTTTTGTAAATCTTCTACCGTGTGTAAGCTTAAACTTTTAATGGCGCGATCTTTGCCAAAAAATTGAGAGACAAATTCATTTTTGGGATGCGATAACATTTTCGAAGGCGTATCAAATTGCATAATTTCTCCGTCACGCAAAAGTACGATTTTATCTGCCATTTTGATCGCTTCGTCAATGTCGTGACTGACAAACAGAATGGTTTTTTTCACTTCTCGCTGAATTTGTAGAAATTCTTCTTGAATCTTGTCTCTGATAATGGGATCTAGTGCACCAAAAGGTTCATCCATTAGCATGACAGGCGGATCGGCTGCAAGCGCACGCACAACCCCGATACGTTGCTGCTGACCACCCGACAATTCGTGCGGCAGGCGCTTGCCGTAATCATGGGCATCTAGTCCAATCAGTTTCATCAAATATTCAAAGCGCCCACGCTTATCTTTTTTACTCCACCCTAAAAGATCAGGAACGAGCATAACGTTTTCTTCAATTGTCATATTAGGAAAAAGCCCGTTGCTTTGAATGACGTATCCAATTTTCCTTCTTAACTCGATGGCATCTAAATCTTTGGAGTTTTCATTATTAATAATGATTTCGCCTTCTGAAATAGACTCCAACCGGTTGACCATTCGCAATAGCGTTGTTTTTCCACAGCCGGAAGGACCGAGCAATACAACGATTTTTCCTTCTTCAACAGTAAAATCAACATCGTTGACGGCTACGATCTCGTCACCATATCGTTTTGCTACATTCTTAAATGAAATCATATGCTCACCTCTCTGGAGTTAATCGGTTAACGCTTTAATGGTAAAACGTTTTTGAATCAATAATAAGATGGAATCTGCAATGATGGCGAGTATTGCAACAGCGATAGAGCCACTGATGATTAAGTAGTTGTCACCTCTGCTAATTCCTTGTGTAATTAAAACCCCAAGGCCGCCCGCGCCGATATACGAAGCGATGACGGCTATCCCGATATTCATGATGACAGCTGTTCGTACGCCTGCCATAATAACGGGCATAGCATTTGGAATTTCGACACGCAACAAGCGCTGATGCGTTTTCATACCCATGCCAATCGCAGCATCGCGCATTTCTGGATTAACGTTTTTGATGCCCGTATACGTATTGCGGATAATCGGCAGTTGTGAATACAAGACTAGCGCAACGAAAGCTGGCACAAAGCCAATTCCTTGATTGATAAGAGAAAAAATAGGAATCATTACGCCAAAAAGTGCGATACTTGGAATTGTTAATGTAATAGAAGCAATTTGAAGAACTGTGTCTGCTAGGTACTGGTTCGTAGTCAAGTAAATACCAAGTGGAATACCAATTAAAAGTGCCACGATAATTGCTAAAGAAACCAGCACAGCATGATCAATTGTCAGCTCTAAAATACGCGGAGCATTTACCTCAAGAAATCGAAGCCACTTTTCCATTGAAACACCTCCCTTCTATATTTAAAAACCACTAGCTGAATTGAAGCTTGATTCGACAACTATACTTGTTAAAAGCATTTATCTTGTTAAAAAAATAAGACGACTTAAGAGCGCGGAAACCTGCCGCATTCATAAGTTATCTAATCCGCATTCTTTAAATACTAGAGCACATTAATTGTCTTTATTGTCCGTAAATCCATAACCATTAGAATTTTCACTTTATTCAACGCATAGAAATACCCGTTATTTTGTTGTTGTTGGGAAATTATGTTTCTTTGATATTTTCTAAGTATATCATACTTTTCATGGTCATTTTTTACCGATAGGCTTCCTTTAGCTGGTTCACCGACTTGTGAATTCAATAGAAAAAGGCCTCCGATCTTACGGAAAGCCTTTTATGAAATTCCATTATTCGCTTAATCCTATCGACTTTTATACCCTTTCAAATAGGATTTCTCAGAAGTGCTACCCATCTGCGTGTTGACAGGCGCTTCTTTATTGCCTCCCATTAATCCTTGACCGAGTGGATTCCAAGTCAGCGAGCTAATCGTTCAAGTGATTAGTCAGTTGATGGTAGAATACCGCTTCGTAATGCGCCTTTAAGGTCTGTGTTTCTCCCATGAATGATTTATAATGAGCAAAATTCCAAATGCTCCGACTGCTAGTAAAGTGAATATGATTGGCGACAAACTAACGTCCTCTTTATTATTTACGAGCTGAATAAAGAAAATTTTGGGTTTCCTAAAGGTTGTATTGATAGAAAATTTATATTTAGGCTGGATTTTGGGAAAACTCTTTTGAAATCAATGCTTTCCACTTATTCTACTCGAATAATCCCCATTTATTTGGATATACTGTCGAGTTTAGTAGAAATACTGTCCGTTTCACAGCGAATACTGTCCGAATAGGGATGAATACTGTCCAAATCACGCTATTTACTAGCGAATCAAATTTTCACGAGATTAAGTTAAAGTTGTGAAATAGCCTCCTTATTAAAATCAATAATCTTGAAAAAGCTACTACCCAATCTTTTACTGAAAGAACAGTTGTAGAGAGATAAATTAAAACAGCCACAAAATCTCTTCAAAGGAGACTTTGTGGCTGTTCTTATTTAATTACTTTTATTAACTTGTTGTTCTCGGAAAAAGCGCTTTGTCGTTTTTAAAAAATGTCCATATGCTGGAAATCAACAATGAGACGATTCCAGCCACTAAAACTGCTTGAATCGTTGTTATCATCGATGCGTCTAATACCCCGCTCGCGTACGCGCTATAGATACCAAAGAAAGCCCATGCGATTGGAAGTGGAAATGCGGCGTTTTTGTATAGAGCCAAGTAGTAGAACACAAATCCAATAGCAACAAACAAAATGATGATTGTCCAAATTGAATCGGATAGTCCGAATCCGCCCCACTCTTGTTGGACTAAAAATAACGATGAGTTAACGATTGTCGCGATAAAAACCCATGAGCTGTAAAGGGTAAAACTGATGCCTGCCAGCGTACTCGGAAATTGAGAGCGATTGTTCGTGATCTTTTTGACGATCAGGATCAATGAAAACAGCAATCCCAAAATTAGGAAAGTTGAAAGTCCAAGTAATTCGTAGGAGAACACGATAATCCACGCCATATTGAATACTGCACTGGCAATAAATAAGGGCGATACCAATCGAATGAGTTTACCTACATGTTGATCTTTTCGTTTAATAAAGAAATAAACCAATGTCACTAGGAGTAGCGTATAAATCACGCCCCAAATCGAAAACGTGAAAGGTGCCGGTGAGATGAGCGTCATATACTTGTCTGATAAATCCTTTTGACTCATGCCATTAAAAAATCCAGATGACCCAAGATAATTTACCCCTAAGGTTAGGAAATAAAAAATCAAATTCAAGATGGAGAACAGCGTTGTTTTTTTACGTGTTTTTTCGTCCATAAGGATTACGCCTCCTGATTTATAGTTTTCAAAAATTGCATCGCTTTAATAAGTTTTCCCTTATGTACACTCTACTAAACAAAACAGTGAGTATAGCCCCTACATTTTATAAGTCGACATAGGGTCGTCATTCGAAAGTTTCATCATAAATGGATACAACCCTAAAAACACGAGCATTAACGCGGTTGCAAGAAAGAAAATGCCTAAGCCATCAAGGTCTAAAATTAGCGTTAATGCGATAATGAGCAATGCTGGCATGTAACTAGAAATGGCGGTTAGCTTTCTCGACTTAGGTATGAGGTATTGGGTCTTTTCGCAATAAGGACACTTGGCTTTATTACGAAACTTGGCTATATTTTTCACCCCTGTTTTCCACGGCCATTTTTGACCACAATTTTCACAAGTTGGCATGATTTCACTCCTTCCCCAAATGATTTTCTCGATGATCTGTTTGCATATAGCGAACAAAGTAAGCACCAGTGACTAGCAATGTTAGGGTTAGCGCCATAGTGATAACACCGAGAAAGTTTAACCAATAGCCGACTAAGTTAACGATACTGATTAGTAAAAAACAAATCGCTGTCACTCTACTTTTAGGGTCTGTATGGGTTGTCTCTTTCGTTTTGATGATTTTATTGATTGAGATGCTTAATGCTGCGACTGCTAGTAACGTAAATACGATTGGCCACAAAATAATGCCTCCTTTTATTTCCTGTACCTGTATTTACGAGTCGAATTAAAGAGAAGTTTCGGATTTTCTCGAGGTTTTATTATCAGAGACTTCGTATACTGAGAAATCCCATTGAAATCAATATTTTTTACTTATCTTCCGCTCATCATTTCCAATTATTTGGATATACCGTCCGATTTAGTAGAAATACTGTCCGATTTTGCTCAAATACTGTCCGAATAGGACTGAATACTGTCCGAATCACAGCAGTTACTAGCGAACGAGATCTTTTCAGCCATTGATATAAAGTGGTGAAATGACTACATGATTTTAGAAACATTACTTTTCATTCAACTCGTTAGACAAAAAAATAACGACACATCACCAATTAACGCAACAAAGACTGCCAGTTTTTTATGACCTGGCAGTCTTTTGGGGTACTCATTATAGTATAAGAATTCCCTCGTCTCTTCTTTATTAAACCTGCGGATTAGTCATCAATGCCCAACGATTGTTTATATCCTGCTAAATACGTTTTTTCAGACGGGCTGCCCATGTCAAACGAATTCATGGCACGGTGCCAGTTCGGATAAAGTGGAGCTGGTCGTGCCACCGATTCAACGCGGTCATGCTCTTCTTGTGTTAGTTGAATTTCAAAAGAAGTAATGTTTTCTTTTAGCTGCTCTTCGTTGCGCGCAGCGATGACAATCGGACCGACATTTGGCCGGTCCCGGACCCATGCATAAGCAATTTGCGGCACTGACGCATTGTGATTGGCTGCAACTCTTTCTAACGCATCGATTACTTTGTAAAGTCGTTCCTGATTTTGCACCCACGGTTCTGGCCATCCAGCTCCTTGACGTGTATTCGCCGGTGCTTGTTTGTTGCGACCAATTTTGCCGTTTAGCAGTCCTTCACCGAGTGGACTCCAGATCATCGAGCCAATGCCAAGCTCACTGCCTGCGGGAAGTAGTTCGTATTCTGCTTCTCGTGCTTCTGGTGTGTAGTAAATTTGTTGGGTAATGGGTGGAATAAAGCCAGATTGCTCTGCAACCGTAAACGTTCGCGCCAGTGCCCAGCCGCTATAGTTTGATACGCCCCAATGGCGAATTTTACCGGATTTAACGAGACTTGTCATAGTTTCGACTGTTTCTTCGACCGGCGTTTGCCCGTCCCACAAATGAACAAAATAGACATCAAGATAATCTGTACCTAACCGCTCAAGTGATTGGTCGATAGATGTTAAAATATTGCTTCTTGAAGCTCCTCTTGCGTTAGGGTTTTCTCCGAGTGGAAAGCCTGTTTTCGATGTTAGCAATAATTCGTCACGGCGCCCTTTAATGGCTGACCCTAACACGCGCTCTGCATCGCCTTTTGAATACAAATTGGCAGTATCAAACATGTTGATGCCGGCCTCAAGTGACATGTCTACCATGCGCCGTGCTGTTTTTTCGTCGATATTGCCTGCAGCGTCAAAGCCATTTGTCCCGCTAAAAGGAACCGTTCCAAGTATGTACTTCGGAACCCGCAAGCCTGAGTTTCCTAAATAGATATAATCCATAATTGCCTCCTTCTGAATCTGTATTTTCTACTAATTAGATTCCCCCGACCATCTCCAGCTAAACTGAAAAGCCAGGCTTTCCATTTCCAATTGTTTACTTTAATTCGACAGCGGGAAGTTCTACATTAATACTGTTTTACATTAAAGGAGGAGAACTAAGTGGGACATTATATTGAAGTGGAAGATGGCGTAAACGTTTATGTGGAAGACATTGGATCGGGGCAACCGGTCGTCTTTATTCACGGCTGGCCTTTAAATAGCAAAGCATTTGAGTCGCAAGTAAGCGTGCTTGCGGAGCAAAACTTTCGATTTATCGGCATTGATCTCAGAGGTTACGGGAAATCAGACAAGCCGTGGTCGAGCTACGATTACGACATGGCAGCGAACGATGTCAAAGCGGTTGTCGATTATTTAAAACTTGATCATTTTGTGCTTGCCGGATTTTCAATGGGCGGGCCGATTGCCATTCGTTACTTAACGAATTTCAATCAGCAAGGCGTTGATAAACTGATGCTATTAGCAGCAGCGGCTCCATTATTTACACAACGCGATGATTTTAAACACAACTTGAAGCCGGAAGAAGTAGACGGCATTATTGATCAACTTAAAGAAGATCGTCCGGCATTTCTTGGGCAATTCGCAGATATGTTCTTTGAACAGAAAAAATCACCGGAATTTCTGCATTGGTTCCAAACGCTTGGACTCGAAGCCGGTGCTCACTCAACCATTAAATCCGCGATTGCCTTAAGAGATGAGGACTTGCGCGATGAGTTAGCAGGCATTACTGTGCCAACGGCTATTTTCCACGGGAAAAAAGATCAGATCTGTGCTTACGAACTGGCTGAAGAAATGGACAAACAAATCCCCAATTCAGTGCTCGTTCCTTTCGAAGACAGCGGACATGGCATCAACGCAGATGAACCAGAGCGTTTCAATAATGAGTTGTTAAATTTCCTTAAGAGTTCTGATGAAAACTAAAAAACCTGCGCAACATTAAACCTACTGGGCACCTGGACGACAAATCGAGGTGCCTTGTTTTATTGTTTATAACTTTTTTAAACAGCTTATATTCCACACCCAGTTGCTAAATCAAAAGGAGGAAATTATTTAATGGCAAACGATCAGGTTTTCACATTTCATAATGGGGTTGCAGTTCCCAATATCGGCTTTGGTACGTGGCAAATTCCAAACGAAGAAGCTTACAGTGCAGTGACCATTGCATTGAAAACTGGCTACACGCATATTGATACGGCGTTAGCATATAAGAATGAAGAAAATGTCGGCAAGGCGATTAAAGATTTTGATATTTCCCGGGAAAACGTTTTTATTACTAGTAAGCTTCCTGCCCAAACAAAAGGATATGAAGCGACTCTAGTGGCTTTTGAAGAAACCGTTTCAAATCTCGGCGTGGATTTCTTGGATCTTTATTTGATTCATGCGCCGTGGCCTTGGGATGACATTGGCAAAGATTGCACAGAAGGCAATATTGAATCGTGGAAAGCAATGGAGAAGCTTTATAAAGAAGGCAAAATCCGCGCAATCGGTGTTTCCAATTTTGCGGAAAGCGATATTCAAGCACTTATCGATGCTTGCGAAATTGTGCCAATGGCGAATCAAATTCCGTTTTACGTCGGGCGCGATCAAAAGAGCTTGCTAGCGTTTTGTGCAAAGCATAATATTGTGGTCGAAGCTTATTCTCCGCTGGCGACTGGTCAAATTTTGGATAGTCCTAAACTCAAGGAAATGGCTACAAAATACGACGTAACGCCTGCGCAATTGTGCATTCGTTATTGTTTAGAAAAAAACACCTTGCCCCTCCCGAAATCGACAAACGAAGAACGCATCTTAGAAAATAGCCAATTGGATTTCACTATTTCTCCAGAAGATGTTCAAATACTAGATGCTTTTGAAGATATCCGCGCTGAATAGTGATAAAAACCGCCCTCGGGTGTTTTTATCAAGAGAATTTCATTTTTTCGCACCTTTATTTCCAGTTAATTGGATATACTGTCCGAATTAGAACAAATACTGTCCGTTTCGCATCAAATACTGTCCAAATGAGACTGAATACTGTCCAAATCACGCCATTTACTGTCGAAAAGAAATTCCTTGCTAATTTTTCAATTAAAATGTGATCTAAATTTAAACCTTCTCCGTTATGTTTATAAGAACTTAAAAAAAGAGGAGTGTTTTTATTATGAAATGGAATAAAATCTTTGTACCTGTATTAGGGGCAGCGCTTTTAATACCAGGCATGGCAACAAACGTATTGGCGGCTGAAGCATCACCAACTGAAACGACGGGCGTGGAACTTCGCGCAACATTGGACTCATTATTATCGGAACATTACGCATTGGCTGTCGATTCGATGATGAAAATTTACGATGAAGACGGAGCAGCAGAAGCGGCAATTGCAGCGCTTGATGAGAACGCAGCGGACATGGAGCCGGTGATTGCTTCTGTATACGGTGAAGAAGGCGGAGCGGCATTTGTGGAAATTTTTGACAAGCACAACACAGGAACAGACGATTACGCTGCGGCAGTTAGAGATGGCGATGACGCAATGAAAGAAGAAGCGTTAGACGAAATTCAATCTTTTGTTGATGACATGGGCGCATTTCTTGGCACAGCGACAGAAGGCAATCTTGCAGAAGACGGCGCAACTGCAGCTCTTCGCGAGCACGAAGATTTTGTCCAAAATACATTTGATCTTTACGTAGAAGGAGATTATGTTGCGGCTTATACGTCTTACCTAGATGGTTTCACACAAATCTTTGGAGCCGGTAGCGCGATTAGTGGAGCCATTTCGACTCAGTTCCCGGATCAGTTTTCAGATCCAAACACACCAGCTGGTGATTTCCGTTCTACTGTAAACCGTATCGCTGCTGAGCATTTCGCTTTAGCACAATTGAGCATGACAAAAGGGTATAATGGTGCTGAAGACTTTGACTTTGCCGATTGGGCACAGGATCAAAACACAGAAGAGTTTCGTGCAGCACTTGCTTCTGTTTATGGTGAAGAAGCCAGCAACCAATTTGTTGAACTTTGGAACAACCAACACATTTCGGTTCAAGGTGATCTTGTTATCGCTGTAGCAGCTGATGACAAAGAAGCTGCTGACGAAGCGACAGCTACGTTGACTAACACATTTGCAACGGACCTTGGAACATTTTTAAATAGCGCAACAGAAGACCGCATGCCTTTAGATGAAACAATTGCAGGCGTAAAAGCACATGAAACTTCAGTTATCGACACGTTCCAACAATACGTATCGGGTGACTACGAAATGTCTTACGAAACATACCGTACAGGTTATGCAATTATGTTCGATATCGGTAAAGGATTGAGTGGCGCAGTTGTTGATCAATTCCCTGAGAACTTTGAAAACACTGCACCTGAACAAATGCCAGCCACTGGACTAGGTGGTACGGCTAACCAATCGAACTCGATGATTCTTTGGATTACATTAAGCACACTGATTCTTTTGGCAGCTGGTACAATTACTTATCGCCAAACAAAAAATCAGCAGTAAAATTTCAGAGAGAGCGAATTGCTCTCTCTTTTCCCGATTGGAAAGGAGGAATGACAAATGAAGCAGCTTGTCACTATAACTACAGCCGTAATTTTATGTCTTGCTTTGTTTATCCTATTGAAACCTTTGGCCGCTAGCCCGACTTTTGAAGAGCAGATGGAGCAGGTCAAAAAAGTTGAAGAGAAAAAAGAAGTTCCTAAGAAAGAAGAAGTAACAGGCAATTATGTTGATAAGATTGCTGAGTTCCCCATTCTTCCGGAACAACGTGAAAAATTACAAATGCTACAACGCGAACGTCAGCAAAGCATACAGGGGATGGAACCTTTTCAAATTAAAATTCCCTCAATCGGCGTCGATGCAGCTATCGAGTCAACGGGTATTTTAGACAATGGCCAAATGGGAGTTCCTGAAGATGTAGATCAAGTTGGCTGGTTCGAGCCTGGTTATAAAGCTGGCGCAAAAGGCCACGCTGTTTTAGCAGGACATGTTGACAGTTTAACGGGTCCAGCTGTTTTTTATGAACTCGATAAAGTGAAAGTCGGAGAAACTGTAACAGTAATAGGTCCAGATGGCCGTGAAATGATTTACGAAGTTAAAAATTTAACGAGCTATGAAACAGATGATGCACCAATCGAAAAAATATTTGGTAGCTCAGATAAACGACTGCTTAGTTTGATTACTTGTACAGGGGATTACAACCGCGACATCGGCTCTCACGAAGAACGTTTAGTCGTGACAGCTGAATTGGTTTCTGATTCTAGTGTGACAGACAAGCAGCCGGCGTCTCCAGAAAATGTTGTCGCTACGGATTTCAATCTTTCATGGCATGCCGTGCGTGACGATGCGATTATCGGTTACCGCATCTACGAAGAAAATATTCAAACAGGCGAATTGAAAAAAATTGAAACTGTTTCGTTGTTCGATAGAAAAAACGTTTCTATTAAAACAGATGACACAAAGCGTTACCACGTCTCTTCTGTCGATGTTGACTTGAACGAATCTAAAAAAGCATTAGCAGTAAAGAATTAATAAACACATCATTCAAATAAAAATGCCGAAGAAAAGTGAAATACTTTTCTTCGGCATTTTTTAATTGTTACTTAGACTGATTTTCTTTATAGGCTTTCTCGTGATCTAGTAGCCATTCTTTTCGGGGCAACGTGCCAGCATAACCCGTTAGTTTACCGTTTGCTCCAATAATTCGGTGGCATGGTACGATAATACTGAGTTTGTTTTTGCTGTTGGCGTTGCCTACTGCTCGAACCGCTTTCTCGCTACCAACCGCTTTGGCGATAGCGCCGTAAGAAACAGTTTCCGCATAAGGTACATCGATTAACGCAGTCCACACTTTTCGTTGGAATTCGGTTCCTGTAGAGAGAAAAGGAATCGTGAATTTCATGCGTTGCCCTTTAAAGTATTCTTCCAACTGTTGTTGGCAATCGGTGATGACTTGCGGGCTATCTGGAGAAATCGGATAGTTAATTTCACTTTTCTCGCTAAACGAGATCGACAGAATTGCCTCGTCTGTGCCAACAATTTCGATGATGCCAATCGGTGATTCAAATTCAACCTGATGCAAGTGGCTCATAACAAAGACCTCCATAAATAGAATGTGGCATAGGCTTCCCAGCCTCGCCATTTTTCCGCAAATTTTGTAATTTCTACCTGTGTTGGTTTTCGCTCCATGTTCAACTGAACTTTTAACGCGTTGTGTAAGCCGACATCTGCGAGCGGAAAAGCCGTTTGGCTGTGCAGGCATTTCATCATGACATAGTTGGCCGACCAGGCGCCAATGCCTCGGATTTCCAGTAACGAACGCTCCATGTCCTGTTCTTGTAGTAATTGCTCTTTGCTCAGCGTACCATTTGTCATCGCTAAAGCAATGCCCAAAATGTATTCTGCTTTTCGGCCAGTTAATTGCAATGCTCTTAAGTCAGTAACAGACAATAAGGCAATTTTCTCGGGACTTGGAAAGGTCCAATAACGTTCCTCTTCATAAATCAACGACTCTCCATAACTTTCAACAAATCGTTTCTTTAATGTATAAGCGAAAGTCAGATTGATTTGTTGACCCATAACTGCCCATACTAAGGCTTCAAACAAGTCTGGAACACCGATGACTCGTAAACCTCGGTACTGCTGGACCAATGCACTTAATAGGGAGTCTGTTTGTGCCATTGCATAAAAATCCTGAAGATCCGTCTGCAGATCAAACCAATCCTCAACGTAAGCTCTAACCAATTCGCTATTGCTGGCAGTCGGCGCTCCGAGCGGAAACGCCAAGCGCAAAGCACCCTTTACTGGGGTCATGTGGAACAAGACGAGTTCATTGTTAAGCTTTAGCACCTTTGTCACACGAGCGTTTTGAACCCGGTACAAGTTTTCTTGTGAAGATCTGCCAAGATGAACGAGACATTCCATAAAATTAAAATCAACAGGTGTCGAAATTTCCATATACAGCTCACTCTGCTTTTTCATCATAAAGCAACAGGCTCGCTCAGCTTGCGAAATTCACTTGGCGAGTGGGCTTTGAGCTTACGGAATATTTTATAAAAATTAGAGGGACTTTGAAATCCCACACTAAAGCATATATCAAGATTGGATAAATCTGTAGACACCAATAGCTGTACCGCTTTGTCGATTCGAATTTTCTCTAAACAAGCGCGCGGTGTTTCGAGAGTCTCCTGCTTAAATACACGCTCTAAATAAGAAGGACTCATGCCGACATAATCCGCTACTTCCTGTAGACTGATGCTTTTTCTATAATGATTGGTTAAGTAAGTCATCACTTCACGCGTAAGCTCTTCGGCAGGAGAATATTCGGTTTCAGGTTGACATCTTTTACAAGCCCGAAATCCTTTTGCCTGTGCTTTATCCATAGTCGAATAAAATTCAACATTGATCTTTTTAGGCTTTCGAGAACGACAAGAAGGTCTGCAGTAGATTTTGGTCGTTTTCACCCCAGTGTAAAAAAGCCCATCATACTTTCGGTCACAAGCTATAACCTTCTCCCACATTTCATCAAAAGAAAATGGCAGTGTCTCCATGATGTCACTTCCTTCCGCTCCATTCTTAAATTTTCGTTTCCTGATTTATTCAGCTAATCTTCTTCAACTTTTCACTGTTTTTCTTATTCTATAGCCATCCAGCTGAAGATGCATCCTCAATCTTGCCTTTTCAGTCTGAAAAATCTCAAGCGAAAGAATTTTATTTTTCTTCACCTTCTTTTATAATGGGTAACATGTCTATGAAAGAAGGAATAATAGTATGGTAGAAATTTTATGGTACATGTACGCTGCTTTTCTGGCCACATCAACGATTGGGTTTTTCATTCACGGTGGCTACAAAAGTCCTGTTTTTCTAATTGATCTGGCATTCACAGTTATTGCGTGGATCGGCTTATTCGGCTTTGTCACGCACTCTCAAATTTTTACGCCCATTGTCTGGCAAGTTGTTTTGGCTGTAGTGGTCGTGTGGGACTTGCTGTTTTTCTTCTTTATCAAAGCCCGATTTACTGAAGAAGAAGCTGAAGCCGGAACTCTGTCTATGACCGTTTTTTCTGGACTGCTGATGCTCGTATTGCTCGGTCCTCTCTATTATGCGTTGTTCCAATATGCATTTTAATAGCTTGTTCTCTATGAAGAAACCGCCCCACATCGTTTTGCGACTGTAGGGGCGGTTTTTTGTCTTTCGCTATTTCTGAAACTGTCCAACAAAGTCATTTAGTCGGTCTAGTGTTTTGACCTGACCGTTACAGACTTCAGCGTCTTGGCAAATATAATTGCCACGTTTGATAAACTGTTCTGATCCTGAAGTTTTCGTTTTGGCGATGAACAGCCCCACTTGGCTATGACTATTGCAGATGGTGCAAATGCCTTGCTTTGTACTACGCGTAAAGCTTCCTTGAACGCCAATCAGCTGATCTGTTAAATCGGCTACTAAATACATCAGATTAGCACTTTCTGTCCAAGCAAGATAAGAAGTTTTATAGAAGTTCGTATTTTCTAGCTTTGGCCCTTTTAGCTTTTTCGCTTTAGGAAATAATTTCTTCACGTTATCTGCAGTAACTGCTTTAAATGGCACGATGTACGGCTGGAGCTGTTCTAAAAATGATTCCGCATCGCTCAGTTCCTTGACTTGTACCAATGGGTTGAGAATTTTCTTTTGTTGATCGGTAAGTATCGGAAATTGTTTAAAGACTTTTTCGTGCGCAAGATGCCGCAATACACTCAACACTTCTGCATCAGTTGCACTCGTCTGCCCTACTACTAAAATCTTTGTTTGGTCTTTGATAAAATTGTATTGGTCATTCCGAATAAAAGCTTTTGGGTTCTCTACTGCGCGATTAATAGGATTATCTGTTTCTGTTGCATGGATCATGCCATCACTCCTTACATTTTTTATGTCTATAAGGAAAAAAGTTGCTTGTGGTTTTATTTTACTTTATCCCGTATAGGTTTTCCATTTAGCCGATTGTCGATTAGAGACATAAAAAAAAAGCTGCGCGTGGCAGCTCTTTTGGTTTGCTTATTTACTGCGTCGTATAACCACCGTCGACCATTAACGTGCTGCCAGTCACAAATTCATTTTCGACTAAGAACACAATCGCGTGTGCAATTTCTTCTGGCTGTCCGAGCCTACCGACAGGATGCTTATCCACTAAAGCATCATAAAAATCACCCAAAGCTTCTTTACTAACCATGCCTGATTCTACATAACCTGGTGCAACCGCATTAACTCGAATTTTGTGTTCAGCATATTGCAATGCCAACGATTTGGTCATAAGGTTTACAGCCCCTTTTGAGGCGTTGTAGGCAAAAGCGCCACCTTCCCCAACAGAGCCCAAAATAGAAGACGTGTTGATAATAACCCCACCATCCCCATGTTCTAACATGTTTTTGATCGCATGCTTGGCTCCGAAAAAGACACCGTCTTGATTGACGGAGATGACTTTATGATAGTCTTCATACGTCAACTCATGAGTAACACCTAGTACACCGATGCCTGCATTATTGACCATGATGTCAACTCTGCCGTAACGTTCGACTGTAGTAGCGACTAATTGTTCAACCGATTCTTCACTTGCTACATCAACTTTGACAAACACAATTTCAGCATCGCTTTGTTCTAGTTGCTGTTGTGCTTGCTTGCCGCCTTCTTCGTTAAAATCCGCAATGACTACTTTTGCGCCTTTATCAAGAAATGCCTTTGCTGTTGCCAAACCAATTCCGGATGCGCCACCTGTTACGATTGCCACTTTTCCTGCTAAGTTCATCTGTTCTGCCTCCTTGGATTGGAAAACTCTGTCACTCCTCATTAAACCTCAATGGTCTGAACATTACAACTTATTATTTTTTAAAGTTACTCTTCTTTTCATCTCTTTTATTTAGCAGCAGGGAAGTAACGGTCTTTCATTTTTGTGGAGAAAACCTCCAAAATGATGGCGAAAATTAACACCATATACGTAATCATTCCTACTTCACGTAAATCGAAATAGAATCCCGAAGCCATAAATAATTCGAAACCAATGCCGCCCGCTCCTGCAGCTGCTCCCATAGCAACAGCCACTGAGAAATTAATTTCAAAACGGAGGAACGTCCAAGACAATAAATACGTAAAAGTTGAAGGCAAAACGGCATGGATAACGATATGCCACCAATTAGCTCCTGTTGCGCGTAGGGCTTCAATAATACCTTGATCTACTTCTTCAAATGCTTCTGAAAAAGCTTTGACCAAGTAGGCAATCGAGTGAAACAACATCCCAAGTATGGCCGCCTCGCTACCAAGTCCTGCAGCAATGGCAAAGATTAATACCCACAGGACCGTAGGAACCGCTCGTATAAAAGCCACCATGATACGCACTGTTTTTGAAATCCAAGGCTTAGATAAATTGGCAGCTGCAAGCAAAGCTAGGAAAAAGGCAATAATTCCTCCAAAAATTGTCGATAAAAAAGCCAGTCCTAGCGTGACACCTAGTTGATAAAAGGCTTGTCCCCATGTGAAATGGCTAAGCGCCGGCTCCAAAAACATTGTTTTTAAGTTATCAAGCGTTTCTGGAATAGCTGTCGTCAAATCAAGTCCTGTGTAGTCAAATAGCAAAAAGGCAATGACCGTCAATATGACAAGCGTGGTAACCGTCCATTTCATGATGCGTTCGGGTCTGCTTCCCATTTTGATGGCTATTCGTCCACTTGCTCCGCGTTTTATGTATGTACTTGCCTCCATTAAATAATCACCTTCCTGATATAGTTTGACATCAGCTCGATGACAATCACCGCAAGAATAATGCTAAAGGTAACAAGAGCCACAGCATTGTAATTCAACGTTTTATAATACAAGTCGAACGTGTAGCCAATGCCGGTACCCGTTAAAATACCTACTAAGGTTGCGCTGCGAATATTAGTTTCAATCATAAACAGGATCCAACTGATCAGCTGGGGCAAACATTGCGGCACAACCGCTTTAAAAACAATTTGAAAATATGTTGCCCCGGTTGCGCGTAACGCCTCGACAGCACTTTGACTCGCTTCGTCTATGGACTCGATAAAAGCTCTCGTTAAAAATCCGACAGACCCTACGAACAAAGCCAAGTATCCAGTCATTGAGTTTTGTCCAAATGACAGCAATAAAATTAGCGCCCACGCCACGACTGGAATATTCCGTGATACAGATGCCACAAAGCGTGCAAATGCACCCCAAATTGTGCTCGTCCCTGTCGTTTTTGATCCCATCAGACTTAAAAAGAATGCGACGACTGTTCCTGTAGTCGTGGCTGCAATCGATACAAGAACAGTTTCCAGCAATTTCTCCAAAATGGTTGGCAGGCGTTCCCATGTTTCCTGGCTAATCCACATATTCGAGAAAATCCATGCGATGGCTTTTGGCAAAGTCGCAATGCCATGAAAAATGTTGAAGTCGGTAATTGTGATAGAAGCAAAAGTCATCACAGCAATCAGAAAGACAAAAAAGATTGTGTGCCATTTGCGATTGGCTTTTATTGTTTTTTCACTCACTGTAGTTGCTCCTTAAACCGTAATCAATTCTCTGATTTCTGGGCTCGTCTGTGTCTCAGTACCGTAAATGATGTCCGTGTGACTTCGGTGCAAGCGGTAACTTGGTCCATCAAACACGATTCCGCCTTTGTTCAATCCAATGATTCGGTCGGAATAACTTTTGGCAATTTCAACTTGGTGAAGATTGACGATACAAGTGATGCCGAGTTCTTGTGTAATCGATTTTAAATGATCCATAATAACTTTTGAGGCATTTGGATCGAGTGAGGCAATCGGTTCGTCACATAAGACAATTTTTGGTTCTTGAATCAGTGAACGCGCGATGCCGACGCGTTGTTGTTGACCGCCACTTAATTGATCGCACCGTTTATAGGCGTGATCTTCAATGCCTAGCTTTTCCAACAAGAAAAAAGCGTGTTCTTTTTCTTGTTCTGTAAATCGACCCAATACTCCTTGAAATGTCGTTTTATAGCCAAAGCGACCATGCAATACATTCTCAATGACCGATAAACGGGGCACTAAATTATAATGTTGAAAAATCATGCCCATGTTAGTACGCAGTTTTCGCAGTTCTTTTTTATTCAAATCTCCTACGTTCTGACCGTTAAAAATAACTTGTCCTTCATCAATTTCCACCATCCGGTTAATGCATCGAAGTAGTGTCGATTTTCCTGCACCAGAAGGTCCGATTACAGAAAGAAATTCGCCAGCTTCCACTTCAAAATTCAGCCCTTGAAGAATTTTCGTATGGGGATTATAGGATTTACCAAGATCTTTGATTTGCAATAAAGCCATGCTCACCGTCTCCTTCTCGCCTCGTTTGTCAGACAGCGCATTCCCAGTAGAAGGAATGCGCTGCTGTCTTTTGGTTGTTACTTCGACAATTTACGAATGGCATCAAACCAATCATCTTCAACTGATACAAATCGTTCGTTTGCTGACTTGAAGAACAATCCTGGTTTTCCGGATTCTTCCGGAACGAATATTTTTTCATTGTTTGCAATTTCGTCTGAACTGAATAGTTCTTTTAACGTATCGTAATCTTCTTGACCCATCACGTCTAAATTGGCTACAAATGGTGCATTGAGTACAGGAATAACATCCATCAATGCGAATTCACTTCCTGCTACTGTGTTAAATGGTTCAGTCGCATCGTCTTTAACTTTATAGATCGAACCGACTTTATTGGCTTCGCCTTCTGTTACTTCTACGTAATTTTCAGCACAAGTGTCGCAAAACGATGCCACTTCTACACTGTCGTTTAGTAAATTAACAGCTGAGCCTTGGTGAGAATTTCCAAAAAGTACTTGAGAAAACAACGGACCGCCTTCCATCATATCTTCTGCGACTAAGTCTTCATAACCCGGCTTGTCAGCAAAATGATTGATGATGGTAGAAGATGGGATAACAAACCCTGATGTAGAGCTATTAGAAACAAAGGACATTTTTTTTTGTTCTAATGTGTCTAGTGAGAATTCTCCATCCACCATGAACTCTTCTTGGTTATCCGCATTGACCGCTAACCAACTGTGGTAGACCGCGTCGTCAAGCGTGCCAGATTCTCCTGTTGGTACGACTAAAGGTTCAATTGCATCATTGCCATTTTTGGCTTCAATATAGCCTTGCGCTCCCATAAATGCCAAATCCGCATTATTGTTGACCATGGTTTCAATCGCAATGGCGTAATCGGTTGTTAACTGATGTTCGACTTCTTTACCGGTTGCTTGTTCGATGGCTTCTCCAATTTCATCACGAGATGATGTCATATCCGATCCAGACTCATTTGGATACCAAACTACTTTGATCACATCGTCAACTTCTGATTTGCCTGCCTCTGCGTTGCCATCTGTACAAGCACCTAACAGTAAAGCTGATCCTACAAGTATAGCCAGTGCTGAACTTCTCTTTGTCATAGTCGATTCTCCTTTGGATTTGTCTGGAATAGACAAGAAATTCTATTTGTTGGTTACAGTACAACATATTTCCACGACAAAATACTGAAATTTACAGGAACTTTACAGAGTTTTAACGATGGGTAAGATCTTCAGGACTAACAATCGCTCCTGGCTCTACTGCTGTACCGAAAGCGCCGTGATAATCGCTACCACCGGTCATGACCAAACCGTATCGCCTCGCTAATTCTTCTACCTTCTGCTGATCTTCCAGTGAATGATCAAAATGATTACGTTCAATTCCACCAAGACCTGCATCAAGTAATTCAGGTATCAAATCAAATGAATTTAACTGTCCAGGATGTGCCACAACTGCTACGCCTCCGTCAGAGACAATGGCCCGAACAGCATAAACCGCTGCGACATACTCAATGTCACCTGCTGCAACGCCATTCCCTTTAAATAGACGTTTGTAAAGGGTTTGATATTCTTTAGTGATGTAATGATCATCTGTTAATTGTTGCATGATGTGCTGTTTGTAAACGGTGGCTGAAGGGTTAGCCGATTCGATAACTGCTTCTACATCCAATTGAAATCCTGCTTCTTTGATCCTGTCCATCTGCCACATTGAATGGCTGTGGCGAAGTTCTGATAGTCCTTTGCATAACTTAGAAATAGCGGATGCTTCCGGACGGAAATGATAGCCGAGTATGTGCACTTTTCGCTGTCGTTTGAAATCATAAGCCGAAATTTCAATGCCTGGTATAGCTTGTATTCCATAGGCTTCAGCGACACGTTGCTGCTCTTGCCAACCCGCAACTGTGTCATGGTCGACAAAGCTGATAGTCGTGACTCCTGCTTTTTCGGCTTTTTTTATGACGTCTGTGACCGAATCTGCTCCATCTGAATAGTGGCTATGTACATGCAGGTCAGCTTTCAGTGCCAACACCTACTTTGTCAGTAACGGTCAGTGTTCTTGTTTGCATGTCGTAAACTTTGTCGCAAAGCCCTTCCATGAATTCAATATCATGAAAAATTCCAACAAGTGTCGTGCCATTGGCTTTTAACTTTTCAATAATTTCCCGCACTTTCAGTTTTGATTGATAATCAAGGCTGGCAGTCGGTTCATCGAGCAAGAGCAAGCGCGGTTTTTTTACAGTTGCCATTGCAATGTTCAAACGTAATTTTTCACCGCCTGAAAATGTATTGGGGTAGCTATCCCAAAGTTTCGGATCAATTTCAAAATGAGCCAATGCTTTTTCCGCTTCTTCGTGTGCGATTGATGCTGCTGAACCCATTTCTAGTAAAGCGTTGGTTACCAATTGACGACACGTAGTTCTCGGCATGACGTTCAAAAACTGCGACACGTAGCCGATTTCATATTTTCGCAAATGGAGCATTTGTCGTTCGGTAATATGTGACAGGTCGATTTTTCCGAAAGCCGCAGAGTTGTAGAGAATTTCTCCGCGGTCAGGTAAGTATGTACGGTAAATGCTTTTCAGAATGGTAGATTTACCGCTACCGCTTTTTCCAACGATGCCAATGAATTCGGCTGCTTTTAAAGAGAAGTTAATATCTTTTATAGCTGGCATTATTTTGTTTAGATGATGAATTGTGAACCGTTTCTCAAAGCCTGTTATTTCTAACATTGTCATTGTATTGCCTCCTGTTTTTAGCTTGAGACAGCTGCTTAGCGTGGATGCGCTCGTGTTTCCTAGGAGTAGAGCGCCTCCACGTCAAGGCAACCAGCGAGAACTACCATAGTCTTCTTGGGTTGTGGAATCGTTAGACGTCGTCACATTCCGTTACTATGTGTAGAAACTTAGATTATGCCCGTCGAATCTACACGGGCGCTTGCGCTTTTCTTATTTAATTCGGTAGTTTGTTGTGGTGATCAATACGCCATTGACCATTGTGGTGGTTAGCATTGGGTAGCCGTCGTCCATTCGCTCGATTACTAGGAGGTCCGCTCTTTTTCCGACTTTAATGGAGCCTAGTTCATCGTCCATTTTCACTGCTTTTGCGGGATTCAAGGTAACCATCATGAACATCTCGTGTAAGTTGTTGCCATACTTCTCGTGAAGGTCAAAGACGGCGTGCAGCAGCGCGGGTGGGTAGTAATCGCTGCATAAAATGTCCATACACCCTTGGCTGATAGCTTCTGCAGCGGATAGGTTGCCTGAATGCGAGCCACCTAGCATGACGTTTGGAGCGCCGGCAATGGTATGAATGCCCAATTCTTTTGCTTTTGCCGCAACTTCTAGTGTGATGGGAAACTCGCTGATGGTTGTGCCAAAGCTTTTTACCAAATCGAGTTTTTTAATGTCATCGTCATCATGTGAAGCGACCGCGATTCCATGAGCCCGTGCAATATCTGCTACTTCTTTTATTTTTTGAGTTGTTAGGCATTCCATGCTTTGTCGCTCTGCAATAAGCACATTGACGTCTTCATCTGAAATGTCTCGGTAGCCCTTTAACGTTTCTCGGTAGACTTCTAGATTGCGGTACTGGCCTTGTCCGGGTGTGTGGTCCATAAATGACAGCAAGTGTACTTTGCCATCTTCAATGTTTTTCACCAACTGGTCTACTTCATCGATGTTGTCGATTTCAAAGCGTGCATGCAAACGGTGGCGAATTAAATGCAGTCGGTTATGCGTCGTTTCGATAGCATCTACCATTCGTTGGATGTTCGTAGGGTTGCGCATCGGCTTGTGTGAAAAAACATCTTCTTTATAGAACGATAACGAATGAAACATTGTCGTGATGCCATGGCTGATGAGAATTTTTTCCGCTTCTCGTAAACTAATATCAAAATCCATCATGCTTGTCGGACGCGGTGAAGCGATTGTTTCGATGTAATCAGAATGAATGTCGATAAAGCCGGGAGAGATGTATCCTCCGCGGGCATCGATCAGTCGGGCTTCTGGATAATCACCGATTTGCTCTTTAGGAATGATTGCTCGGATAAGTTCTCCTTCAACTACGACTACAAATCCTTCTAGTATCGTTTGCTCGGTTACGATTTTGCCGTTATGAATAATATACAAAGTATCGATCCTCCTAGAGTAGTGAGTACACAAGTTGCTGCGTGTATGCATGTTGTGGGTCTTCTAATACTTGATCGGTCAATCCTTGTTCGATAATTTCGCCATTTAGCATGACAATCGTTCGGTCTGCAAGCATGCGAATAACTGCCAAATCGTGTGACACAATGATCATGCTGATGCCAAGTTCCCGTTGTATTTTTTTAATTAAATCCAAAACATTAGCTTGTACAGATAAATCGAGACCGGTCGTCACTTCATCTAAAAATAGAATAGGAGGATTATTTGATAATGCTTTTGCAATTTGAACACGTTGCTGCATTCCTCCTGAAAAATTGCGTGGTTCTTCTTTCATGCGGTGGAGTGGAATATGGACATTATCAAGCAATCTTTTACTGATCATTTCCATTTCTCCAACATTTCGATTGCCTGCTGCAATTAGTTTTTCAGCAATATTTCCGACAGAAGAAAAATTCATTTTTAACCCATGGACTGGATTCTGATAAACCATTCCGTAGTCGTGGTTGCGAATGGAACGCTTTTGTTGAGAAGACAATTCAAATACATTGATACCAGCTAAAGCGGGTTTATCAATATACGCATTCCCTGACGCAACGTCAGTGTCAAAGTAAAGACATTGCATTAACGTTGATTTCCCGCTTCCGCTTTCTCCGACAATCCCTAGAATTTCGCCTGGGTATAAATCAAGAGATACATCGCGCACTGCATAAACTGTGCCACATTTCGCACAGAAATTTTTCTCTAATTGAGCGGCATCCAAATTGTCGCAATGGGGACAACCGGGTCCAAATTGTTTGCGTAGATTGCGGACTTTCAAAATGGGTTCTTCACGCATAGCTGCTCGTCACCCCGACTTTCTCTTTGCTGTTCAACTGATCCATACAATAACTCGTGTCGTTGCATTGGTAGACAGTTTCCCCTGTTTCTTGATCAATTAATTCATCTAAGAAAACGTCTCCTGTGCCGCAAAGACGGCATCCTTGTCCATTAAATGATTCGACAGCAAACGGATAATCATCAAATGCTAATGATTCGACAGCTGTATAAGGTGGAACGGCGTAAATTTTCTTTTCACGTCCCGCACCGAGTAAAATCAAGGCTTCTGAATGATGCATTTTAGGATTGTCAAAACGCGGAATCGGACTTGGTGCCATGACATAGCGTCCATTCACATAAACTGGATGATCTGCATAAGTTGCGGTTTTGCCGTATTTCACAATTTGCTCGAACAACATTAGCCAAGCTCCGCTATAATCATCTTCAGCATGCATGCGCTTTGTTTTGTATTCGCTTGCTTCAACAGGTCGCAAAGGTTCAGGTATAGGTACTTGAAGAATTAGGATTTGATCTTTTGTCAACGGCACTTCAGGGATTCGGTGGCGTGACTGAATCAAATCAGCATTTTCAGTTTGATCAGTGAGTTGAACACCTGTCGTTTCTTGAACGAGTTTTTTAATACTGACTGCATTGACTGACTCGTCAGCCCCTTGGTCGATGACTTTTAGTACATCCGATTGGCCGATTAAAGACAGCGTCAACTGCAGGCCGCCTGTTCCCCAACCACGTGCAATCGGCATTTCCCTTGAAGCGAAAGGTACTTGGTATCCCGGAATCGCCACAGCTTTCAATGTAGCTCGTCGAATCTCTTTTTTAGAACCTTCATCAAAAAAGGCAAAATGCGTATTAGCTCTCAACTGCCGTTCCCTCCTTTTTTACTTGGCGAATACTGTCTAGTTTAGATTGAAACGTGACGTAATGCGGTAATTTCAAATGAGAAATAAAACCAGTAGATTCTACTGAATCGATATGTAATAAGACGAACTCCTCGTCATGAGTTGGGAATTCGGTGTTTGGATGTTCTAGGCACTGATCTAGAATACTCATCGCAATCGCTTTGGTTTCGTTTTGGCCGTAACAAACACCGTAACCAATTTCAAATTCCAATGCATCTTCATTGTTGGTGTTTTTTACAGTGACCGGTACAAATGACTCTACTTCGGTTATGCGTATTTCACCGATATAAAATTGGTCTTCGGGGTCCAAATCCGTTTTGTTCGGATGAGCTGTATAAATTGGAACTTTTCCGACACGAACTTCGCCGACAGTCGGATGGACTTCTCCATATCCTCGTAACGATGCATATCCAAATGAAGTAACAGCTCCTGTTTGGCCCCGTGTCATTACTTGTAAACGGGCACTTCTCGTTGTTGGAAACTGCAAACTTTGTTTAGTAACATCAGTAGGTTGCGCATTATCCGGTTCGAATGTTTCGAACAAGCCTTCTTCACGTAGGTAGTCGACAACTTTTGGGAAATAGACAACCTCTTGTCCCGATTGGATGACTGACAAACTGTCTCGGTAATCTTGCAGCCACTTTCGATTAACTTCAGCGTTTTCTTCCATCATTCCGAAGTCCAACAAACGGTGTGTGTAATCGTACGTAGCACCTAACAATTGGCCACCGGGAACGTCTTTAAAGCTTGCCGATATTCGCCGTTCGACAAGCATCGTCTCAACTTCGACCGTCTCACTATAGTAATGACGCGGCAAAGTCGAACGATGCGCACGCATCAAGAAAACGGCTTCTTCCATACTGCCTTCACCTTGTTTGATAGCCAAAGCTGCTAGTTCTGGTGAGTACAGACTGCTTTCCGACATTACTTGATCCACCATACTGCCCATTGTCGACAAAATTGTCTTGATTTCCAAAATTTCTTGACCTTTTAATCGTTCGTACGTCAGGCGTTTAATCGAAGCATCAATCGCCTGAGTTCCACCTTTTACAGGAACATAGCCCATCTATTTCACCTCCATCGGAATTGCCGAAACGCTTCTCGGTATACAAGCGATTTGAGCCGCTTTGTCTGCAAAAATGAGATCGATGCCCATTGGATACTCTTTGATGCGACTGTCTCTCGTTTGCCAAAACTGATTGGATTGGTCGGTTTGTAAGTGAGCTTCTGTCCGTATTCCTGGTCCAGTCAACTGCAGGGGCCCTTCATTAACCAAATTCGCACTTTCAATGATCCAAGTTGCCGATTGATGCGGATCAATCAAATTACCGATTTTGCACTGTATCATCGCCTCTAAAATGTCTATTTCTTTATCTTCTTTTAAGACGATAATAAAATCGGCTGCTTGCACTGATGCAAAACGTGCTGAAGTATACTCAGAAATTTTACCGATTAAGTCTGTTCTATTTTTCGCTATTACATGAAATGTGACTTCAGCATCCAACAGTGCCATCGCACTCAAAATAAGTGCGTCCGTACAGCCAAAATCAACGTCCACATTTTTTGTTTGTTGTTTAATGGTAGAAATAGTTCCTGGTCGTGACATACTATGTACTATTTTTCGATAAACTTGCTGCAAGTCATGTATTCGATCAATCGCCATATTATCTCTCCTGCTCAGTTAGTTTTTAGGCTGTTGCTTAGACTTCCATCGTTTCGAAGTTAACTTTTGTTTTGAAAAGTTCAGCTTGTTGCTGGGCTTTGGCTTTGTTGATTTGCTGTTCTTCTTCTAGCAATCTTAGTTCCCAATCCTGCATTTCAGGAAGTTGCGCTTTAAAGGCTGCATCAATAATCGCCAAATATTCAGCGCGCAATTCGTCCATTCCGACTAATAGACCTGTCCCAATTTCTCCTGAAATTTCTACTTTTGCTTCTGTTATTAGGACTTCCCCCATATAAAACAAAGAGTTTTTAGCAGATTCTCTCATCTTCACCATAATCATTCCTTGTTCAGGAGCTGTTACTTCACGATATTCGTATTTATTTGTGACACTGGTTGCCATTTCTTTTGCCAATCTGCCATCGCCTTGAATAAGAATTTCTGTTCGTCTGCGCCTTTTCATGTTCACTGCCTCCTCGTCTGTAAGTTCATCGTAACTTGTCGCCAAGTGGCCGTGTTTTAAGCTGTCGTTAAGCTTTTGTAAAGGCGCTTAACAATTGGACAACCCAAAAAGCAGGTAGAGGAAACTGAATCGTTTTCTCTACCTGCTTTTATTACGTATGAGAGGGTGTGACTTGTTTAATTCATCGTAATATCGTATGTAAATTTATCACTGCGATACAAAATTTTCGTATGCTCAAGCACTTTACCCGTCTTTTCATCAATACAGTCATTCTCTACTAACAAAAGAGGCACCATGCTTTTACAAAGCAGAAGCTGTTGCTCTGCCGAAGTTGGAAAAGAGATGCTTAATAAGGTGTTGCTGTCGACAAATTCGCTATAGCCATGTTGTCGATAGTACGCAAACATTGAACGAATATGAGGTCCTTCTGTTGCTATTTCAGAAAATATTTTCTCACTGACAAAAGAATGATGAATAGCAATGGGCTGTCCACCGATTATCCGAATTCTTGAAACCTTGTAGACCTTGTCTGTTGATTCACACTCCAACAAATTGTAAATTTTTTCTTCGTACGGAGCTTCTTCACAACGAATAAGACGCGTCTTCAAATCATAACCAGCTTGTTGCATTTTTTCAGTAAAACTCACTTTTCCGGTTAAATGCAACTTGATCAGCGTAGACTTTTCTTTTAAAAATCTTCCTTTGCCTTGTTTTGAAAAGATAAAACCACGTTCTTCTAGCTTAGTCAACGCTGCGCGGACAGTCATACGGGGCACGCCATACCAATTCGCTAGTTCGTTTTCTGAAGGCAATTTTTCACCAGCAACAAATTTTTTTAATGTGATTTTTTCCATTAATTCATCTAAAATTTGCGTCTCTTTATTAACCGAAATAAATACCCCTCCCTTTTCTATCTACTTTCACTATGGTCATTATACGCTATTTTCAATTTTAGTTAGTTTACTGTCTTTTATTCTGTCCAATTAAATACTTTCGTACACCAACGCGTTAATTCACTAAATTTTCATTGCTTTATACTCTAGCATTCATTATAGTAGTAACATAATTTAACTAAGCAAGGTAGGAGTTGCAGAGATGAAAGAGTTTATGAGTAAACTGTTGAATGGTGTAAGTATTGGCGTGGTCGTAGCCCTAATTCCCAACGCATTATTAGGCGAGATTTTAAAGCTATTGATCCCGCACTTTCCTCCATTGCAGCATTTGTTTGATATTACAATTTTCACCATGAGCTTATTGCCCGTAACAGTTGGCGTCATGGTTGGTATTTCTTTTAAATTAACTCCAATTCAAACAGCAAGTGTCGGCCTTGCAGCTATGGTTGGTAGCGGTGTCGTCGAAAAAACGGCAGAAGGCGTTATGACGTTAAATGGGATTGGCATTGTCGTCAATATTGCCATTACAGCGGCATTGGCAGTGTTGTTTGTCCAATTAATCGGCGATAAACTAAAAGCGTACGCGATTCTATTAATGCCTACTTTAAGTATTATGATTCCCGGAATGATTGGTTATTTATTGCTACCAATGATGAAACAATCGACTGGGTTGATCGGCTCACTGGTTGCGCATACTACTTCTTTGCAGCCCATAGTCATGGGGGCTATTATTGCAATGATTTTTTGCGTTGTCATTCTACTCCCGGTATCCACCGTTGGGATTGCTACAGTTATCATGCTATCTGGTGTCGGGGCAGGCGCTGCAAATTTGGGGATCGTGGCAGCAGGGATCGGCTTGGCTATTTCGAGCTATAAAGCCAATTCTCTAGGAACCGCACTCGTGCACGTACTCGGGTCTCCGAAAATTCAAATGAAAAACTTTTTAATGAAACCACAAATCGCCATACCCATGGTCATTACAGCTGCTGTTCTAGGCGCTTTGGCCGGCATCTTGAACATACAAGGCACTCCTTATAGTGCCGGTTTTGGATTGTCTGGTCTCGTTGGTCCATTGAATTACATAAACCTAGCAGAAGGTGGTTGGAGTGGCCGTAATGTTGCAGTCATGCTCAGTACATTTCTAGTACTTCCAGTCATTTTGAATGTTGGTTTGCTGTACATCTTCACACGTAAGCTGAAAATAATTAAAGCTGATGATTACAAAATTGATTTTGAATAAAAATGAAAAAGCCCAGCGAGAGAATTTTTCTCGGCTGGGCTTTTTCATATTCACACGCTACAGCGTCAAACTAGTTACATCGTGGTCATTTACTAGCTCTACAGCTAGCCATCCTCGTACACTATTGACCAACCACAAAGCGTCGCAGTCAGCCAGTTCTTCTTTAGTTATCATTTTTTCTTCGATAACTTGCCGGTCTACCAATTGCTGTCGAAATGTTCCTGCTAACAAGCCGCAAGAAACCGGAGGCGTAAAAAACTTACCGTTTTTTTCGAGCACTGCGTTCCCAATCGTAAATTCTGTAATCTGCTGCTGTTCATTCCATAAAATGGTCGAAAATATTCCTTCTGGTAGTTTTCCAGACGCCTGCTCGTATACATCACGATGCGTCGTTTTGTGGAATAAAAACGGATCACGACTATCTACCGCGCGAGGCGCCCAGATGCACTTGACTGGTTGAGCGATGGGTATTATGTTTTGTGCTTGCAGCTCTATTTGACCGTCTTTATCCACTAGCAACCGAATTTTGTATAACCCTACTGCATGTTTCTCTGCAAGTCTCCCTAATTCACTTTCGATTTTCTGAATATTTCCCGGGAAATGAAAATATTCTGCGGAATCTTTAAGACGAGCTAAATGATACGGCAGCAATGGATAATTTCCGTCTTCTAGTTTCAAGGATTCTAACAAATGAAACACAGGCCTTTTCGCTGTTAGCACTTGTGCCTTTGTATGAAGTTCTTGAAATTCCCCTTCAGAAGTTGAATCCCATGTAATACCCCCACCCACTCCGAAACGCGCAGTATCTCTTTCCCGGTCGATGACAACGGTTCGAATTGGCACATTAAAGACGGCTTGTTTTTCAGGCGTTATAAATCCGATAGCGCCACAATATACTTCTCGTGGTGTTTGTTCTAAATCAGCTATGTATTTCATCGTGCTAATTTTAGGTGCACCGGTAATCGAACCACATGGAAATAAGGCTTGAAACCAGTTTAAAATTGTCGCTGTTTCATCTAGTTCCGCTTGAACTGTAGATGTTAACTGATGAACTGTTGGATACGTTTCTACTGTAAACAGTGCCTCTGTTTTGACTGTTCCTTTTTTAGCTAATCGGCTCATATCGTTTCGAAGCAAATCGACAATCATTAAATTCTCAGCCTGTTCTTTTTCAGAACTTACTAATGCCTTTACGTGCTCGTTATCTTCATGTGTCGTGCGACCTCTTGATGCTGTGCCTTTCATTGGTTTAGCAGTAATTTTGCCTCCCTGCACTTTAAAAAACAGTTCTGGAGACGCGGAAAGTACACGGAACCTGCCGAGGTTTAAATAGGCCCCGTAATCTGCTTGTTGGTTTCTCGCTAGTTGACGATAAAATGCCAAATCGTTCCCTGTGAACTTTGCAGACAGCCGTTCTGTGTAATTTACTTGGTACGTGTCACCTCTTTCAATTGCCTGCTTGATTTGCTGAATGCCTGTTTTGTAGTGATCGATAGAGCTCGTCATGTTCCATTCTGAAACAGCATATGTTTGTAGTTCTTCAACAGGTGCATATTGTTGGGGTTCATTGAAAATGCCAAACCAAACGAGTGGCATTTCTCCTTGTGACTGCACGCGCATTTCGGGGTGAAAAGCTGGAGCTGCTTCATAAGAAACATAGCCCGCTGCGTAAAATCCATCTCCGACTGCCTTCTCTACCTTATCCATAATTGTTGGCACTTCTGCTAATACAGCTGTTTCGAAGATGCTTACTGGCTCACTAAAAAAAAGCGGTTCAATTTCGCCTGCTTCATTTCGAAACTCATACAATAGGTGAGGGTTTGACATTTCCAGCACCTCCCTTATTATTTTCTTTCCACCACTTCGCAAGTTCATAGCAATTTTTCAGCATGGCAAAGCCTTCAGCTGTTAAAATCGATTCTGGATGAAACTGGATGCCTTCAACCGGCATGCTTTGGTGCCGAACGGCCATGACTGCTCCGTCTTCTGAACGTGCGGTCACGACTAAACAGGTAGGAAGAGGTTCTTGTGCTACTAGTGAATGATAGCGAGTGACAGCTGTTGGATTGGTTATTCCTTTAAACAATCCGCCTTCATCATGCGTTAAGATGGAAACTTTCCCGTGCATTGGCCGACTTCCTTTTACAACCTGTCCTCCAAAATGTTCAATAATAGTTTGATGGCCAAGGCAAACACCTAGTATTGGGATCTGTCCACTTAGCTCTGTCAATACAGCTTGACTCGCGCCAGTTGCAGTCGGACGTCCAGGTCCAGGTGACAGTACAATGAGGTCCGGCGCGAGATTTTCTAGTCGTGTTACAGTAAGTTCGTCATTTTGAAAAACGATTACAGCGTCGTCCAACTGCTCAAAATAATGAACGAGATTATAAGTAAATGAATCTTGGTTATCGATGATGATAATCACGGGCACACCTCTTAACTCTACTTTAGTGAATCGTTTCGCTATTTTTATTATACGCTGTGAAAAGCGTTTGATGGAAATTTATCCATAGCAAATACAAGAGTTTGAGCAATGTCTTTGCGACGAATTTAGCGTAGTGATGTTTGCCCTTTTCCGCCCCCGTTCCAATTAGCCTGCTTTTACTAGGGCTACAAAATAAAAATTGATGGAGGAAAACCAATCATTTTTCTCCATCAATCTATTTTGAAACCCCCTTTATGCGCTGCATTTCGTCATAAAATTCTTTGTTTCTTTAGAAGGTTTTGCTTGGCGGTTCCCCATTACTCTTCCGACAGATACTATCATTTCATGACCAATACCTTCTCCTCGAAATGAAGGAAGCACGGAAATATGCTGGACTGTGAAAAACTCGTCGTCTTCTACGTGAATACCAATAATGCCCACATAGTAATTGTCTGCTTTCCAGAAGAAAAGTTGCCAATTCGGACGCTCGTTGTATAGCGCCATCGTCTTTTTCAACTGTTTCACATTTCGCTCTTGGGGCATGTATGCTAGCAAACCCATTGCAATTTTTTCATGCGATTTTCTATATCTGTGAATCACCAATACCCCCCTCTTTCGCTAGTCCTTCAAACTAAAGAATTTTGTTGAATGGCATCGAGAGCAGTTGCTAGTCTCCTAGCAAAATCTTCAGGTGGTTCTTCTGACGACAAGTAAACGCAGATGATGTCCGGATTCGTATCCACACGATGCTGATAAGTCGTTGGCAATGGAATCGGATATTGATGAAGCGCATTGATAAACGAATCTAGCTCGCTTGGCAGCAAAAAAATCTCTGCCTGATTGAGTGCATCTCCATTTTCTTGTACATGTTTAAAAGAAATATCGTGATCTAACGTACAACTAAAATTTTTATTATGAGAAACAATATTGATTGTTCTTTTTCTTTTAACTAAACATTCTCCTGCCTGCAACTCTACCTCTGCATTCATCAGCATACCTACTCGTTCAGCTAATTGTTGCAATTGCTTCATCCAGCTCACCCTCTCTATTTTTTGCACAAACTTATCTATCCTTTTGGAAAAGAAATGTAGACAGAAAAACGCCGAAAAGAACCGTACGATTCTCTTCGGCGTTGTTTACAGCACTATTGTCTGTTACATCCAGCCAAATCATTAACGATATATATGATTACATTTATAGACATCTATGGAGTAGATTTTTTTGACGGGAACGCCGAATTTCCGTACTTTTTAATCTGCTCTCTCGTATAGGTGTATCTGGCATCTTAAAATACAGCAAATAAAAGTTCACAACAAAAAGTTCCAACGTTTTATACGACTGGAAGTAGAGAGAATTTACATTTTCGCTCTTTTATCTTCTATACCCTGTTTCCGAAAAGTAAACACTTTTCGGAAAATAAAAAAACCCTAAATGGCTCACATTAAAAGTGGCTATCGTTTAGGGGCTAGTTCACTATCTGGGTTTTGTCATTTAGTAGATTGAATCAGCTCAGCTAATTTTTCACAGCGAATAAAGTCACGCGGCTGCGGTGTCAATTCTACTTTCAAACTGGCAACTAGTGTTGTCTTTACGTACAGCATGTCTCGAAAACGATCGACTGCTCCACAAAACTCTGCGAAAAAACTATCGCCCGTCCCGAAAACCGCCGTTTGTAATTCTTTGTGTTCTAGTTTTTCAATCGCATGATATAAATCGCGCAGTTCTCCAGGAATTTCACCACTTCCCCACGTATACGTTCCAATTAACAGCGTATCGAAATCCGACAAGGCTGCTAGTGGAAAATCTTCTATTTTGTATAGCTCGGTATGAAGTCCTTGTTGCAAAATAGCTGCTTGTAGCATCTCTGCTAGTTGTTCTGTGTTGCCGGTAACAGAAGCATAGACAATCGCCAGTTTCGGCTTATAGCTCGTCAAAACCATTCGACTGCGACACTTTCGTATACGTGCGTGATTTCTGTTCAAAGAAATCCGATTTTGTGTCGTTCATCATGTCATCACCAAATACGTGAATCCAAGGCATCGGATTGCTGCGTTCTTCGTATAAATTATCTAGTCCTAGCTGACGCAGACGCTTATTGGCCAAATACTCAACGTAGCCCTCAAACTCAACCAAATCCAAGCCCTCAATATCAGCCAAAATGTAATGCGCCCATTCTTTTTCTAGCTGTACTGCTTTGTCGATCGTTGTATAAATATATTGAATGTTTTCATCTGTATGCAATTCCGGATTTTCTGTCAGCATAATGCGGATAAATTGCGCGATAAAATAGGCATGCTGCATTTCGTCGCGTTGAATATAGCTAATCATCGTACTGGTTTTTAGCATTTTTTGCTGACGCGCCAAATGGTAGAAAAACGCAAAGCCAGCATAAAAATAAATGCCTTCGAGATTGATGGAATTGACGCTCAGCTTAAATAAGTTTTGCGGCGTTGGATTTTGTCGAAATTCCTCGTATGCGTCTAATATCAATTCATTTCGTTTCTGAACAACCGGATCGCTTTTCGCTTGATCGAAGCGTGCGTTTTGTTCGCTTACGGATACCAGTGAACTCAATATATACGAATATGACTCCGTGTGTACCGCTTCTTGCTGAGAAATGACGGCAAAAATGGCTTTGAAGCTCGAATCGGTCACATAATCCATTGCTTGACTCATTGTTGGTGTTTGCAAGCTGTCGAGTGACGCTAATTGCGTGTTGATCCGTAAAAAGACATCCTTTTCTACATCGCTCAAGCTATCCCATTGCTTGATGTCGTCTTGCATATTAATTTCTTGTGCTTTCCAGAAGTTAGCAAGCAATGCTTGATACAAATCATACATTTGCGGATAAGCAATGTCGTTCCAGTTTAACAGCCCCGAAGACTGGCCGTTCAACACGCCAGTCGATTTGTTTGGGTGCTCCGGATTTAATAATTTAATCTTTGTTAACGGTTCATGTATGGTCATGATCATTCTCCTTTAGCTTTGGCATGCTTCGCATTCTTCGATTTCTGCCTGAGACGTACTGCGGACATAGTAAGTCGTTTTTAAGTTTTGCTTCCATGCTTCTAAATGTAATTCCAACAACTCTTTTGCTTTAATCGTGTGCGGCACATAAAAGTTAAAGCTAATCGATTGATCAATATGGCGTTGACGCGCTGCATTTTGTCGAATGCTCCATTTTTGGTCCAATACGTGACGCGAACGACGATAATAATCATACGTGTTGTGATCCAAGTCTGGTGCAGTCACTTTAAATTTGAAATTCTTTTTCTCTTCTGCGTATTCCACTGCGTATAGCGGATCAATGCCGTCTGTTGAACCACCAATTTTCGCAGTTGATGAGTTAGGTGCAACAGCCATCATCCAGCCATTTCGAACTCCTGTTGTTGCCACTTGCTGTTGCAAGTCATTCCACCGCTCACTTGTGTAGTTGCGACGTTCAAAATACTCGCCTGTGTGCCATTCAGAACCTAAAAACTGACTGAACGCGCCTTTTTCTTCTGCTAGTTGCATAGAAGCACGTATCGTTTGATAAGCAATTTCCTCGTAAAGCTTATCGGCAAACTCAACCGCTTTTTCACTTTCCCAATGGATGCCTTCAAGTGCAAGTAAGTGGTGCCATCCGAACGTTCCTAAACCAATTGCGCGGTATTTTTTATTTGTTGCTTCAGCTTGTCCTACTGAAATCGTATTCAAGTCAATGACATTATCAAGCATGCGTGTTTGAATCGGCACTAAACGCGCTAATACGTCCGCTCCAACCGCTCTTGGCAAGTTGATCGATGACAAATTACAAACCACAAAATCGCCTGGTTTGCGGATCATGACGAGGTTGCCGTCTTCATCAGTATATTCTTTAACAATAGTAGTAGCTGACATATTTTGCATAATTTCTGTACATAAGTTACTGCAATAAATCGATGTCAGCCCGCGACCTCTTGTGTGCTTGTTCGGGTTTTGACGATTGACTTCGTCACGGTAAAACATATACGGTGTGCCAGTTTCTAGCTGAGACACCATGATGCGCGCCATAATCTCCATTGCGCGGTAAGTTTTACGCGGCAACAACGGATGATCAACTGCTTCTTGGTATTTTTCGCTAAAGTATTTGGTGTCTTTTTCATCGTAAAAATCTTCAAGTCCTAAGGCATTGCCATTTGCGTCTTTCCAACCCATCACTTGCTTAACTTGGTGCGGACAAAACGTATGCCACTCGCCAATACTGCGTCCGTTTTCGTCTTTTTCTTGCAAACGCTCCATAAACAAATCTGGAAGTGACACACCTGTGAAAATATCATGTGCTTTACGGCGCTCATCGCCATTATTGGTTTTCAAATCCAAGAAGCCATTCATAATGTCTTTATGGAAGACATCTAAGTAAATCGCGACAGCTCCTTGACGCTGACCTAATTGATCCACACTGACCGCCGTATCGTTAAGCAAGCGAATCCACGGTACAACGCCTGAGGAATTGCCTTTGAATTTTTTAATGTCTGAGCCTAACGCTCTTACTTTGCCGTAATAAATGCCGATGCCCCCACCATCTTTACTAAGACGCGCGATATCCCAGTTGTTTAAGTAAATGCCGTCTAAAGAATCGTCTACCGTATCGATAAAGCACGAAGACAATTGCCCAAAACTTTTACCTGCATTCGATAAAGTTGGAGTCGCAACGGTCATATACAAATGACTCATCGCCCAATACGCTTCTTTAACAAGCTCTAATCGACGCTCTTGCGGCTCATTTTGCATCAACGTCATGGCAATAACTAAAAAGCGCTCTTGCGGGAGTTCAAACAACTGCCCTTCATAGTCTTTTGCCAAATAACGATCTGCCAGTAAAAACAAACCGATGTAGTTAAATAGCAAATCCCGACTCGGCTCGATTTCTTGACCTATTTCTGTAATCTCCTCTTGTGAATAAGAAGCTAAGAGCTCTTTTGAGTAGATCCCGACTTGTGTTAATACTTTGATTAACTTATAAAAGTCACCATATTTTTCAGTAGCGGAATAATTGCGGCTGCTTGCGGCTTTCTTATACAAATCACTGACATACAACTCTGCCGCTACGTAAGTCCAGTCTGGCTCGTCCATGGTGATACGATTTAATGCATAAAGTAAGGATTGCTCGCCTTTTGCTTGTTCAGCGAGTTTTGCTGCTCGCTCTAGTAGCTCGCGCGTATCTAGTCCATAAACCTCAGTTGCTCGCTTGAGCGCTTTTTCTACTGCGTCCATTTCTGTTGTATCTGTTTTCATATTCATATCAGCATAACTCCTTTGCGAATTCGTTTACTTTCATGCGTCGTTGCTTCCGCTCTTGTGCGCTTTTGAATAATTCTTTTTCAGCAGGAGTTTCCGGTATAACACCAACGACTGGCGTCGGTTTGCCGTCACCGTCGACTGCAACCATTGTCAAAATGGCTGTCGTCGTCAAATTTCTATTGCCGGTTTCAATTTGTTGGCATTCAGCTTTAACGTACACTTCCATCGATGTTCTACCTGTCGATATCACAACACCTTCTAGGATGAAGATGTCCCCTACTTTAGCAGAAGATAAAAAATTTACCGTATCAATCGAAGCTGTTACGACTGCTTTTCCGCTGTGCCTCATGGCAGTAATCGCGGCAATTTCATCAATATACGCGAGTACGGTTCCACCGAATATCGTTCCTAAATGATTCGTATCAGGTGGCAACACTAACTTTGTTTGAATGGTTCTTGCTACACCTGCTGCTAATGGTTCTGTCATGATTGCATTTCCTCCTTCTATGTAAAACAAAAAAACCCATCCTCTCAAGGAGGATGGGTTGGAAAACGCAGAATAGCGAATAAAGGCAGCAAAAAACCAGCTGCTTACGCAGAATATCTTCGTTATCCTTCTCAACTCCCGGAGAAGATCATAAACTTAAAACAAAGGCAGGTCTCCTGGCTTGTGCGTCGTCCTCTGCTATCTCCTTCCCGTCCATTGGACAGTGGATTGTGATAGCTCGTCAGCACTTACAGTTGCGGGTACAGCTCCGGTATTATCGGATTCCCTTTTAAGCCTTCTCAGGCACCTTCATCACTATTTTTACTACATATAGTTATTAATATGATAAAAAACACTAAATATTGTATCTATACACTATAAACCACTTTCATACTTTTAACAAGACTATTTAAAAACTCGTTTTAATTAGCTAACAAATATTGTTTTAAAGCTTGTTTTACTGTGCCTATTGTCTTTAATTTGCTAAAGTCTATGCGCACATCGACAGCTTTTAATGCCAGTTCTGGTCGAATTCCTGTAAAAATAATTTGAATACCTAATAAGCGCATGATTTGATCAATTTTGTATAGAAATTCTGCAACCACATTATCGATATTGTAAATCCCCGAAACATCAATAATGAGACAGTGCAAATTTTCTCCTTGAACTTTCTGCGGGATAACATCGAGCAGGCGCATACTTCGGTCCCCATCGACTGATCCTACAAGTGGTAGTACAGCTAGTCCATCAATGATCGGAACAATTGGTGCCGAAATTTCGTTTTTAAGTTGCAAAAAGTCATGCGACATTTTTTTCTGAAGCGTGATGTCCCGCATAATAGACTGGATTGCTATCGTTTCTCCGTACTGAACCGGGTAACAATACAATTCTACATCGGCTAAAGTTCCGTCAAAACGTCTAACAGTCGTCTCCATTAATTCTCCAATCGTTCGATCTTCCATTCCTTTTTGAATCCGTTTCGTGATTAATTCTTTAAAGTCATCTGTAAAAACTCCTACTACATCTGCCCCTACAACTTCTTCTTGCTTCGCTTTAAAAAATTCAGCACCTGATTTGTTTATATATAAAACCTTCTGATTTGAATGGATAATTGTTGTCTCGTCGGAATAATTCACGATTTCTTGATACATTTTTTCTTTTTCTGGAATACTTACTAACGAAGTTGGTCCATTCGTCATATCCCTTCACCCCTTTCGTTTCGGAAACTATCTATTACTCATTTTACACTTTTTCGAAAAAACTTTCAGTATTTACCAATACGCGAAAATAACTCATTCATTCTTACTAATTTTACCACTCATGAGACAAAAATTCTTATCATCCATTGCGATTTCACATCAAATAAAAAAGAGCTGCCAGTTGAGCAACTCCCCCTACTTTCCTATCTATGCATCGACCCATTCAGAAGCTAGTTCTTTTTCTGTTTTCGGCTCGTCCGCTTTTTTAGTATTTTTGCTCGTATACGGTTTAAAGCTCTTGGCTTTGTTGGCGCCAGATTTCCAGCGAGTCCATCCTTTTTTGCCAGTTCCCTGACCCGTACCACTTTTCGGTTTCGCTTTTGCTTTGCTCATTTTAATCACTCCATTACTGCTACATTACTGCAACGATGAAGTACATCTTATCACATTAAGCCGTAAAATTAAACAAAATGTTCTTGTCAGACACGGGAAAGCCCTGTTCTCAACAACTTTAATTCCAATTCGTAATTTGCAATAGACTCATCAATCGTTAAGTTTTTAGCGAAGTATTCAATCCAATTCCTAACGGTCACCGAAATCATAATTTTAAGCAAATGGTATAGTTCTTTGTTTCCGGAAACGTTTAACTTGGTCGTATCGATCAAAAGGCTAATCGCTTGGAATTCTTCTGCAGACTCTTCTTCATTAACGATTTTGATAAATTTCGTCTCCACTTGTTCTGTCATGTTCAAAAGGACGTTTCGTTTAAAGTCGAGTAATTCTTCTTCTTTTACAGCAAATCGGTAAAATTCACTAATAGCTTGAAATAGATCCCCATTTTTTTTCTGCAATATTGCTCTGAAAATTTGTTTTTGTTCAACCGTGTAGCCATTCAGCAAGTAAAAATAAAGATCTTCTTTTCCTTCAAAATATTGATAAAAGCTGCCTCGAGAAATCCCCGCTGCTTTAACGATATTGGCAATAGAAGCCTCTGACAAAGATGCATTTGAGAATTCCTGTTTAGCTGCTCCAATCAAATGCTGTTGCTTGTTCTTAGGTAAATTATAAAAAGTTAGTTTTGGCATCGCTGTCTCCCTTTCTATCAACTTATGTCATTCTATTTAACGTGAAATTAGTTGGTAAACGGAACCGTTCTTTATCAATCAAAATCTCAGAAAGATCTTCATCATCACCAATCTGGTCTTTCAACTTATTCATACGCAGCTGAATTTTTTCCATTTTACGATCCAACTGTGCTGCTGAGTCTGCCGATTCTTTCAACTCTCTAATAATATCAACCGGAACTTCTTTATTGTATTTATAGTAGATCTTATGTTCGAGGCTGGCCCAGAAATCCATCGCAATGGTTCTGATTTGCACTTCTACACAAACTTCTTCCACGCGGTCCGACATAAAAACAGGAACCACGAGCAATAAATGCAAACTGCGGTAACCGTTTGGCTTCGGATTCTTGATATAATCCTTCACTTCAAGAACTTTTAAATCAGCTTGGTTTTGTAGCATTGTACTTAGCCGATAGATATCCGTTTCAAATGAACACGTAATTCGAATTCCCGCTATGTCTTTAATCGTCTTTTTAATATCTGAATGTGAAAGTTCGATTCCTTTTTTTGTCACTTTTTTCATAATGCTTTCAGGAGATTTAACTCTTGAACTGACATTTTCAATTGGATTATAGTCATGAACAAATTGGAATTCCTGCTGTAAGATATTAATTTTTGTATTTATTTCATCTAATGCGAACTTGTAGCCCATCATAAATCTCATAATTTCTTTTTGAGAATCTTTCATTTTTCGTAAGTCGTCTTTTATACTGGCTTCCATTTTGTTGTCTCCTTCAATTTTCAAACATCCACTTTATCCTTCTTCAACTATGAACCTGCTCTGCTCAATTTTGATTTTTCAGCGTACAATAGTAGTTTTATTTTTACATTTCTAAATCAAACGCACACCAGTGACACCTTGTCACTTTCACAAGTAAAGCTTAACATGACAGCATGTCATATGTCTAACAAGAAGTGACAACGTGTCATATTCACATACAAAAAAAGCCATGCCCAATCGAGTGGGCATGGCTCTTTGCTGGTTACTTGGAAAGTACTTTCTGAATGTCCTTTTCAAACGATTCAGGTGTATCTTTTGGAGAAAATCGTGAAACGATGTTACCGTTCTGGTCAATTAGAAATTTCGTGAAGTTCCATTTGATACCACTTGTCAAAAATCCTTTTGTGTTGCTAGTCAAATAGTTAAAAAGCGGATGTGCGTCTTCGCCGTTCACTTTTACTAAGTCATGCATAGGAAAAGTAACACCATATGTCATACGACAAGCTTCTTGCGCTTTTTCTCCAGTGGCTTCTTCTTGTTTAAATTGATTGGACGGAAAGCCTAAAACCACTAATCCTTGCTCCTTATAATCTTCGTACATTTTTTCTAAGCCATCAAACTGATCTTTCAGCCCACATTTTGTGGCGGTGTTAACAATTAACATCGCTTTTCCTTTGTATTCACTTAACTGATATTCTTCACCATTCGGTTTCGGTACGGCAATATCGTAAATATCCATCTGCCATCACTCCTTATTTAGTGATTCAAGTCATTTTCCTTACAAATCCATGGTTTTGAAAGCGGCATTCAACTCTTTTAAATTTTTCATCAACGCTATTGCGTTGACCCCCATAAAATTGCAGCTAGTGACTTTCTCAAAGACAGCTTGTTCAACCGCTAATTGTTCGCTTTTGGCCTTTTCCGTCAACGAAATGATAAATGCACGCTTATCCGTTTCGGACTGCTGTTTAATTAGCCTACCACGTTCAATCATCCGGTTAAGAATAGGATTTAACGTTCCTGTGCCAAGTCCTAGTCGCTCACCGATATTTTTTGTTAGCAGTTTGTCTTCATCCCATAGAACAAGCAACACGAGATACTGCGTAAATGTTAGGTTGAACGGCTCTAGTGCTTTAGCATACATTTTCGAAAAATTACTGGAAGCTTTATACACTTCAAAGCATAATTGCTGATCCAGTTTTGTTTGTTTTTCCATTCTTCTCTCACCTACATGAATTATTATAGAATGCTTAGTTCCACATCCACAGATCCTTGAATCGCTTTTGAGTACGGGCACGTATGATGTGCTTTTTCAACATATGTCCGCTTTAACTCTTCACTAATCCCAGTGATATCAACAACTAGTTTCACAGCTAGTTTCACACCGCCGTTGTCTTTATCCACAATCAGCGCAACAGTCGCGGTTACTTCGCTTTTCTCTATGTCCACTTTGTCGGCTTCTAGTACCAATTCCAACGCACTGTTAAAGCATGCACTATAGCCTGCCGCAAAAAGCTGCTCAGGATTTGTCGCAGTTGTTGCGCTTCCGCCAAGAGCTTGTGGTTTTGCTACGTCCATATAAAAAATGTTATCCGGTGAATAAACCGCTCCGTCTCTTCCGCCTGTATTAATCATTGTTGTTTCAAATAGTGTTTTCATTATATATGTTCCTCCATCCATTTATATCTTACACGATCTACATTAAATTATATCGTGTACGATGTAAAAGAAAATGCTCACACTTTCAATAAAAAGCTATTATTCTCCACAGAAGAAAATAATAGCTTTTGCTCAGATCTTATGATTAGTAAATAAACGGAATCAATCGCGCGCGCTGCTTCATCCACTGCTCATAATCAGACCCAAATTTCTCAATTAGCAACGCCTCTTCATAATTGATGCGTTGAAGTAATGCCCAAATCATGGCACTTCCTCCCACAACGGCTGCAATCATACTGCTAAAGAAAAGCGCCATGCCAATTGTGATCAACAACAAACCCGTATACAATGGATGCCGTAGCTTCTGGTAAGGCCCGGTACTGACGATTTCATCGCCTTCTCGAACTGTAACGTAACGTGTGAATTGTGTTTTCAAGTGTAAAATTCCCCAAAACCGTAAAAACACACCCGCAGCAAGTAAGATGACACCTACTAATTGCCCGACAACTACGAGTGATTCAAACAGTGCCAGTTCTTGCAATGCAAAAGCCACTAGAATTGTTGCGATCAAGACGCCGAAAATCGAAAAAAACGTACGTTTTTCCAACGAATCGCCTTGGCCAATCCCACGATTGCGAAAAATTAGAAATTCACTTAGCCAAAACACACTTATTGCTGTAAACAGCCATTCCAAAATCGTCATCGCATAAGCCCCAACTTCCTGTCTCTTTCTTTCCAATATATCGAAAGCTGTCACACAACACAATTGCGACTACTCATAAAATTAAAAAGACAGTCAAGAAATCACGTAAACTGATTTCTTGACTGCCTCCTGTTCAATCTTCTATAGAAGAGATTTCAACTAACATTGCAGTAAATGCGATAAACACAACCATTAACGATAAAACCATTGTGAACATTATTCTTCAACTCCTACCACGTTTTGAATCCTTCTGAGCCTGGCGGTGCATGTTGAATCATATGTGTTAATGGAATTGCATAGGCAAGTACAATGAGTGCCAAAGCAAGCCCAATCCAAATCCACCAATTTTCTAACCATTTTGGTGTATTGCTCATATCACTTTCAGCCATCGGAAACTCAACCCTATCTTTCGCTTCAACAGCTTTTGGCGAAAGGAACATCGTCATGACAACGATGTAAATCAAGATCATTGCCGACACAAATAAAATGCTGCCGCCAATTGCCATTGTGACATGATTGGTTAAAATACCATCGAACCATTCTGCTGAAGAGGGATGATTGTTATAACTAGAGTAAGCGGTTCTTCTTGGTGCTCCGAGAAGACCTAATAGATGCTGCGCTGTCGACATTAATAGCATCCCGATAGACCACGTGATAATTTGCACCAGTCCTAAAACTTTCATAGATTTAGTAAATTTACGACCCGTTAAATAGGGAATCAGCCAAAATGTTACGCCCATAAATGTCATCGCTACCGGAGTTCCTACAGTAATGTGGAAATGTCCAACAATCCATAATGTATTATGAACCACTTCGTTTAACTGGAAACTTGCATTGATAATTCCGCCAGCTCCACCGGGAATAAAGAACAGCATGGCGATAAAAATAGACGTAAAGCGAATATCTTTCCAAGGCAATTTCGTAAACCAACCGAAAAGACCTTTGCCGCCGTTTTTACGACCTGCAATTTCAAACGTTGCAAACATCGAAAATGCCGTCATCAAGGACGGAACGATGACCATAAATGTTAAAACAACCTGAAGGAATTTCCAAAAATTTGAGATACCGGGTTCTGTCAACTGATGATGAAAACCAACTGGAATTGAAAATAAGATAAACAGAACGAAAGACAACCGTGCTAGAGAATCACTGAATACTTTTACACCTAGTAGTTTTGGTACAATTACGTACCAAGCCATATAGGCTGGTAGCAACCAAAAATAGACAAGTGGATGACCAAAATACCAAAATAAAGAGCGGCTAAGTTCGACGTCAATTGTATCGGTCCACCCGAACGCCCACGGAATGTATTGGAAAAGCACAGTCGCTACAACACCTAGACATGCGATGATCCACATAATTATGGTGGTAATGGTCATAAAGGCAAACAAAGGACTCAATTGACCTTTGTTATTTTTACGCCATACGCGGTAATGACCGACCAATGCGAAACTGCTAATCCACGTTCCAATAATGACCAACGCAAGTCCGACATAGAAAAAGCCGCTTGCTTTTAAAGGTGCATAAAATGTATACATGACGGAGGCTTGTCCAGAAATGATCATGACCGTTGCCATAACAGTCCCAAGCAACGTCACCCAAAAACCAATCCAAGAAAACAAGCGAACTTTAGGTCCAAAGCTGCCTAAGCTTTTACTCATACCTGTAATAAAAAATCCAAAAATAAAAAATGTCGTATAAATAAGTGCCAGTAAAACACCATGTGCCGTTAAAATCTGATAATAATCTAACCACGCTGGTAATTGAAGTGCATCATTTCGGATAAATACTTGAAGAAGTCCACATAAAGTTCCGATTAAAAAGGCAGCATACGCGACACCAATATTCCATAAAGCAATTTTGCGATCTTGCAAAGCAATCATTCTTCATACACCTCTATTTCTGTATACATCATATGGTGACCAGTCCCACAGTATTCATTGCAAAGAATCAAATACGTACCGGGCTTTTCAAACGTGTAAGATTTTGTCGTAATGCGACCTGGAACGACCATCATATTGACTTTCGTGTTATCAATTGTAAAACTGTGAACTACATCGGTGCTGGTCACTTTAAAAATAACTTCCTTGCCCACTGGAACTTTCAATTCCGGTGCGGTGTATCCAAAGGCCATCGCCACAATTGTTGCTTGATAGGTGTCGTCATCTAATTGAGTAACGCCCGGATTGTCAAACGGTGCCGTTTCATTTACCTTTTTGGGATCAATGGTTTCCATTCCTCCAGCAGGTGTGTGATTCTGAGAAAATGCACTCACTCCTACTACGCTTAAAAATACAACTAGAGATGCGATCCCTAACGCGAGCCAAATTTTTTCATACTTATGCAAATGCATATTAACCTACTCCTTTCGTCATTTCTTAACGAGCTACATACAACAAATAAACAGCGACCCACATCACCACAATGATTACTCCCACGATAAGAACACTTGCGAAAGTTCCTTTAAGGTTCGTCTCCGGCTCTTGCTTTTCTTGACGCATTTTCCCTCACCTCTTATTCCTATCATCATTACTTTTAGACTATGCTATCTTGAGGTTTCACACTGTGATATTTCTCACACTGCACATCTTTTTTTAACAAATTCACAAATTCACAACAAAAAAAGCCTGCCACATGGGCAGGCGTTTCACTAATCGATTTTGCATAGGTAAATGGGACAGTTTTCACAATTTGTTTCTGTTTTTAAATATTCCATATCATGAAGAAGAATTTTTCCTTCAGACAAGCTCAGTGTTCCATTTTTTTTCAAATTTCCGAGTAGACGATTAACTACTTCTCTCGTCATCCCACAAAAATTAGCCAGCTCTTGATTTGTCAGCACCATATCAATCAAAATACCTTTTTCTGTTTCAACTCCGTAGCTATTGGATAGCCTGATTAACGTTGAATACAAAGCTCCTTTTTTACCATGAAGCAATAAATCACGAAACTTTGTTTGGGTTTTTTGCTGATCGATGCCCATCCATTTCATAAAATTCATCGCAAGCTGACTATTCAGTAGCAATGCCTCTTCTAAATCTTTCATCCCTATATGAAAGCATACGGTCTCTTCAACTGCACGAGCATCTAACATATATGTGGGTGCTTCCGAAAAAATAGTGACTTCACCGACGAGCTGATCTGGACCGCAAATTTTTAGCGTAAGTTCACGACCGTTCGGCGTCACTTTTTCAATGCTAATTTTACCAGAGCGAATAATAAAAATTCCTTCGACCCTATCTCCTTCACGAAACAAGTAATGAGCCTTTTTAAATTCTTTAACTTGATGGCGGATAGACAGCAATTCTTCTATTCCTGTCAACGACTTCGTGCTTTCACTGCTTTTTTTCATCTCGCACCAGCCTCTCCTGCTGTTTTCCGAACTGTTCAGTTTGACTCATCTTATCATAAATCTCTTGTTATTTATTCGGAACTTCACCATTTGGACATCTATCATGGAAAGATTATGACAAATAAGAAGGAACTCCTTTAACTTATAGCGAATCACTAGCTATAGAGACGAGGAGGAATCGCAAAATGACGTTAAAATATTCGAATATTTTAGTAGCAGTAGATGGCTCTGAGGAATCAGAACTTGCTTTTAGAAAAGGTGCAGCCGCAGCTACGCGCAATAACGCCACTTTGCACTTGGTTCATATCATCGATAATCGATCGTTCGGTTCTATCGAAGCTTACGATCGCACCATTGCAGATCGGACGAAAAAAACTTCTGAAGAATTATTAGGTAAGTACAAAGAAGAAGCATTAGCTGCTGGTGTTGAAAATGTAAATGTCATCATTGAATATGGTGTACCTAAAATCGTTATTCCAAAAGAATTAGCACCCAAACTAAATGCTGACGTTATTATTTGTGGAGCAACTGGCTTAAATGCCGCTGAGCGATTCATAATGGGCAGCGTCTCTGAAAGAATCGTTCGCACAGCTAAATGTGATGTGTTAATCGTTCGAAGAGAACAAACCGACTTATTAGCAACCGACTAACAACAGCCTTCTCCCATAAATTTGGGAGAAGGTTTTTTTGACTAGTCACTCTCTACCACAACTCCCCCTCATAATCATCCTCCATATTAATCATTCAATTAATTAGAAAAAATATAATTTTCAAAAAACGTAAGCTATATGAACGTTTTTTCATTATTAAATGACAATTTACTATTATTTCGTGATGTTTTGTCATGTTCGAATTCAAATTGATAAGAAACTGTAATAATAAATAGGTTTATGCGGTGTTACAATAAGTCTGCTGGATTTTTCCTGAACGAAACAACTGGGCAGGAAAATTCTCATTAAGTAAAATTTTTTAAAACAACTCATAGATAGTCACGGACAACGAAAGGGGAGCAAAAGCTTGAATACATTATCTAAATTTCTAACGATCGCTTTATCGGCTGTGTTGGCTTTAACGATGTTTTTGCCTGCTGCAAGCGCAGATAAATTAAGCGATTTAGAGAAACAACAGCAAGAGGTTAAGCAAAAGCAAAGCGAGTTAAACTCCGGTATCCAACAAAAAACAAACGAAATTTCTCAAAACCAAACCACGCTCGAGAAAATCATCGCAAAAATCCGCGAGTTGGATAATCAACTCATCGAAACACAAGACAAAATCGACGTTGCTCAAGCAGAAATCGACCAAACAAAAGTTGAAATCGACGAATTGCAAAAATCGATTAAAGAACTTGAACGAAAAATTGCAGAACGCGAAGAACTTTTAAAAGAACGTGCACGTGCCATTCAATTAAGTGGTGGATCAGTAGACTACATAGATGTGCTTCTTGGCGCAAATAGTTTTGTTGATTTCATTGACCGCTTTTCAGCAGTCAACATCTTAATCGAAGCAGATCGTGAAATCATGCGTGAACAAGCAGCAGACAAAAAACTTCTTGCTGAACAAAAAGCGGAAGTAGAAACAAAGTTAGCCGAGCAGGAAGCTCAAAAAGCGGAATTAGTCAATTTGAAAAATTCACTAGCCTCTCAGAAAAAAGCTCAAGCAAAACTTGAAAAAGACTTAAAAGCAGAACAAGCACGTTTAGCTAAAGAAAAATCAACGCTTGAAACAAAACATAGTGAAACACTAGATATCAGTGCAGCTCTTGAAAAGAAAATTGGTGCAGAACAAGCACGCCTGGCAGAAGTCGCACGTAAAGCAGAAGTCGCACGTTTAGCTAAAGAAGCTGCTGCACGTAAAGCGGAAGCTCAGCGTCAAGCATCAGCATCAGCATCGGCATCAGCATCAGCATCAGCTACAGCACCTGTACAAGCGGTAGCTCCACCTGCTTCTAGCGCAGGCAGTTCCACATTTATCTTACCTGCATCTGGACGCTTTACTTCTGGCTTTGGCGGAAGAGACATCGGCGTAGGCGCAGAATCCCATCTCGGAATGGATATTGCGAACGTAACTGGAACACCTATCTCTGCTGCAGCTAGCGGAATCGTTTCTTATGCTGGCAACATGAGCGGATACGGCAACGTTGTGATCGTTACCCATTCTATTAATGGTCAAACACACGCTACGGTATACGCTCATATGAATTCCATCAACGTATCAGTAGGTCAATCTGTTTCACAAGGTCAACAAGTAGGCGGCATGGGTAGCACTGGTCGCTCGACTGGTACACACCTTCACTTTGAAATTCACGTAGGACCTTGGAATGGCGCACGTTCAAACGCTGTTAACCCTTCTCCTTACGTACGATAATCGTCAAAACCTCGACTTCTCAAATGGGAAGTCGGGGTTTTTCTTTTTCTTCAAGTTGTTATAGTTAAATGAGTCATTACTTAGTCGTAATATACGTGTAGATTACGAAGAACACCAGCAGTTCACTCAATAAAATAATTTCTTCAACAGGAATCAATAAATTAAAGATTAAAAACAACGCTAAAATAGAAATAAAGAATAGTAAATGCCATACTTTCAATCGATGTTCCGGCATACGGTATTTATGGAAAACCACTGTTGTCGATAAGAAATAAACAAAGGCTGTTCCATAAGTCAGCATTAATAAGAAGCTTGGATCTACTTGATACAAATAACTCATCCGAATGACAGCAGCGAACAAGCTCATGGACATTAAAATAAATAAATGACCATATATAATGATTTGACCAGACGTACGAATTTCTTTATCGATTTTCTTTTCAAGGTTGTCGAAATATTGCCACCACATGGCAATGATCAATAAAAATGCTAGCAAAATAATTGATACTTCACTCCATAAAAACCCTTCTGTTTCAAATATGGCGACAAGACTAACAATCGACTCTCCAAATAAAATAATTGTTAATAAGCCAAATCGCTCTAATAAATGTGGCGTATTAACCGGAACTTTTTTCAAGTGTTTTCGGCTTAAGATAGGGACTAAAATGTCTACAAAAATACCTAAATACAAGAAGAAATACCGAATCCAAGAATCGAAAAATAAAGATAACAGCGAGATGGTTATACCGATTAAAAAGCCATATCCTAGTCTTTTAGCCACTTGGTACTCTTCACCATGCACTTCACGCATCGTGTACAAGTATTGGATAGATGTTACTAAACGAACACCTATATAGCCGATTAAAAATGGCATGTAATAGCTATCAAAATCAGGTGATAAACTTGCAGTCAGTACGACCATGAAAAACATTTGTAAAATCATAAATAAGCGATGGGATAATCTATCTTCTCCGAAGCGATTGGTATACAGTGTGTGACCTACCCATGACCACCAAATCGGGATAAATATAAGGACAAACTTTAAAAGAAATTCTATAGGAATTACTCCGTCTTCTAGATGGAGCAATACATGTGTTGCTTTTGCTATAGCGGCAACAAAAATTAAATCAAAAAATAATTCTAACCACAATACGGGTTTGTGAGTCATTCGTTTTCACTCCTTACGTGCGTGAATTTATAATAAAATCCTTTAGTTCTCTTAAAATTATATAGTTTTTACAAAGGATCCGCATTGCTCCTTTGTAATTTAGTTTTCACCTTCTTTTAATGAGCGAAACTAAAGGGCTAAACGATTTGATTTTCGTTTAGCCCCCAGCTACAACCCATATAGAATTTAATCGCTTTAGTTAATGATTACTTTGTTGTATCAACTGAACGAACTTTAAATGGGATAAGAGATTCTTTTACTTTTTCACGGTGCTGCTCGTATTGTGGAGGCAACATTAAGTTTTCTCCCATTGTTTCAAGTGATTCATCGTGTGCAAACCCTGGAGGATCTGTTGCGATTTCAAACAAGATTTCTCCGTGTTCTCTAAAGTAAATGGCATTGAAATAATTGCGGTCTTTTACTTCAGTTACACCAAATCCTTGGTTGCGAACAAATTCTTGCCATTCCACTTGATCTTGATCGTCATTTGCACGCCAAGCAATGTGGTGCACAGTTCCAACACCCATTTCTCCGCGACCAAGAGGTGTCGCTTTCAAGTCGATGATATTGCCAATTTCACTAGAAGAACGGAAACGGATTAAGTCGCCTTCTTCTCCAACTTTCTCAAGTCCCATCACTTCTTCAAGCGTTTTTGCCGTTTGCTCTGGACGTGCCGAAAGTAAAGTGGCACCTGCAAATCCTTTAATCGCGACTTCTGGAGTAACATCTCCAAATGCAAAATCATTTTGTTTTCCAGCTTGTCGTTCTACCAACTCAAGTTGTAAGCCGTGAGGATCTTCAAATATAACGTACGTTTCGTTAAAACGTTGTTCTTTTGCAAAGTTGATGTTGAGTTTTCCTAAACGATTTTCCCAGAATGACAATGCGCCAGTTGGCACAACAAACGAGATAACGCCAACTTGCCCTGCTCCAATTTTCCCTTGAAATGCATTTGCCCACGGGAAAAACGTAATAATCGTTCCAGGTTCGCCGCCTTGGTTTCCAAAATACAAGTGGTATGTTCCTGGGTCATCAAAGTTTACCGTTTTTTTAACTAATCTTAAACCAAGTACACCCGCATAAAAATCAACGTTTTCTTGCGGGTGCCCTACGATTGCTGTTATATGATGAATTCCAGTAGTTTTTTTCATATTATTTTCTCCTCTATTACGCAAACTTTTTATTTGGTTTGTCTTTTTAAAATCTATCGTTATACCATTGTCTTGCAGCTTCTACTTCACTTCCGGTTAATTGGTGGCCATTGTTTTCCCAATGAACTTCCACAGAAGCTTTTGCAGATTTCAGCATCTCATGAAGTTCTTCTGCTTCTTTTACCGGTGAAATCGGATCATTCGTTCCGGCTGCGATAAAGACTTTTCTTCCTGAAAGGTCTGGCAGTTCAATATTGCGTAATGGCACCATTGGGTGATGTAAAATAGCGCCTGTTATTGCATCTTTAAAGTGATATAACAAACTTGCTGCGATGTTTGCACCATTTGAATAGCCAATAGCGACGATGTTATTGCGGTCAAATTCATATTTCGCTGCCGCTTCATCTAAAAATTCATTGAGTTCATTCGTACGGAATACTAAATCCTCTTCATCAAATACGCCTTCGCTTAAGCGTCTGAAGAACCGAGGCATGCCTTGTTCTGAAACATTTCCTCGGACACTAAGGACAGATGCTTCTGAGTCAATCATCGATGCAAGTGACAAGAGTGAATTTTCATTTCCGCCTGTTCCGTGTAATAACAATAATACTGGTTTTTCTGGATTTGTTCCTTTTCTAAAAACATGTTCCATTTTCATTTATTATTCCTCTTTTCTTTTTATTATTTTGGTCTTTCGATTGAAAAAATTTCGCCTATATGCGCATAATTTGTACCTGCTAAACGGCTAACTGCCCCTAATCCTCTAGGATCAATGCGACCACTTTCATATATTTCTTTATCCACATGAAATTGAATGACTTCTCCAATAAACAAATCACTACCAGGTTCATCTCCACCTAATGGGATGGCTTGTACTAAACGACATTCCATACGTACCTTCGCTTCTTTTACGCCAGGTACTGAAATTTCTGTACTCGGAACGAGCGTTAAATCAGCTTTTTCTATTTCACTTTCTGACGGTGGCAAAGATGCTGCTGTTTCATTGATTTTTGCAACATTTTCATCATCTACGATATGCACTACGAATTCGCCCGAATCATAAATGTTTCGTGCCGTGTCTTTCAATTTATCAGTCGGGCGTTGTATCGCTACAGATACCATTGGCGGATTTGAAGAGACGATGTTGAAATAACTAAATGGTGCTCCATTCACAACACCTGATTCAGATTGTGTAGTGATAAATGCAATTGGTCTCGGAATAATGGAACCAATTAATAGTTTATAATTGTCTCGCTCGCTATTTTCTTTCGGATTGATCGAAATCATTGTGAATTACCTCTTTTCTATTTGAGTATAGAATATGGATTAAGTTATTCAATTGGTTCTAACATTTCTTCAATTTCAGCTCTTCTATCTTCTAGAAAAGGTGGTAAGTCCAGATTTTCCCCTAACAACTCGATTGTTGAATCGATTGTAAAACCAGGTCCGTCTGTTGTCATCTCAAACAAGATTCCGTTTTCATCTCTGAAATACAAACTCTCAAAATAATAACGGTCGATTATTTTCGTGACTTTTAAGCCGAAGTCTATAATCTTTTGTTCCCATTCTCTTAGTTCCTCGCCGTCTTTCACGCGAATCGCCAAGTGATGAATACTCCCTTTTCCAGGCTTTTCTTTTGGCCCATCTTGTTCAATAATCACGATTTCTCCAAATGCTCGCCCTTTAATGGATTGATAAACAGCTTCATGATCTTGTTCTGAAGCAAGTTCATAGCCCAATAAGTCTGATAATACATTCGCCAAACTTTGTTTTGACTGAACCGTCATTTCCACTGCACCCATTCCTAATATTCGGTGTTCAGATGGAAGCTCCGATTCTTGCCATTCTTGCCAATGGTCCGGGACGTCTTCACCATTATTGTTCAATAGAACTAGTCGCAACCCTTCGCCATCTTCAAAATAAAGCGCTTCTCGACCAGCATAGTTAGTGATTTCTCCATGTTTTATATCAAGGGATTCAAATCTTTTTTCCAATACAGTAAACTGTCGTAAGAAGGAACAAGCAGGCCGATGCGCGTGATCGCGTTTGTTCCACGTTTTGTTCTACCAACCATTGGAATTTCAAAGAAAGAGAGTTCGGTACCGGCACTTCCGGTTAAGTCACCATAAAATAAATGATACATACTTGGATCTTCCTGGTTAACCGTCTTTTTCACTCGACGCAAGCCCAATATTTCTCTGTAAAAATGATCTGTTTCATGTGCTTTTTTAGTAACCATCGAAATATGATGATGTCCTTCAATTTTATTCATCATTACCTCCCTTTCTTTGAAAAAACGTCTTTTGGCTTTTTCTTCATAAATTCTCAGCAAAACCTTTGAGCGAATTCAAACGTTTTGCTCAATTTTTATAATGAATCACAGAATGCACATAAACAATTATGCATTCTGTGATCTTTTGTGAAACTCAGCTTAACGAATTGTTTTCAACGCTGTTGCCCAAGGAATCACTTGGTCTAACATTTGGTTCACCGAGTCTGCTTGAACCGGTGCTGCTTTTAAAACAGAACCGTTTTCAAAGTCAGTGAACAATGATAACGCTGGGTGTACACGTACGTCCGCTACAGACAATTCGCCTAAAATGCCACGTAAATGTTCAGCTGCGCGTGCGCCACCAACTGAACCATACGAAACGATTCCGGCTGCTTTATTGTTCCATTCTGCGCGTAAGTAATCCAATGCATTTTTCAACGACCCCGTGATGGAATGGTTGTATTCTTGTGTAATAAAGACAAAGCCGTCTTGTTTTGCGATGGCTTCAGACCATGCGGCAGCACCTGATGCATCTGTACCTTCTTCACCAAGCAGTGGCAATTTGTAGTCTGCAATGTCAATGACTGTATAGTTCGCATCTCCGCGTTTGTCTGCTAATTCTTTTACCCAGTTGCCTACTTGTGGGCTTAAGCGTCCTTCACGTGTTGATCCTAAAATAATACCGATGTTTAAGTTTGTCATTATTATTTCCTCCTCAAATTTGGTTCCAATTAATTTACTAGATAAGTTTATAAATATTCTTTCTCAAATGTGCGTGTGCTGCGCACTGTGTCAATTGGGCGAACTAATTTTTCGATTCTCTCGCGTTCACCTTCTAAGAATGGTGGTAGAGATAGTTTTTCTCCTACTGTTTCGTATGGCTCATCGCCCATGAATCCTGGGCCATCTGTTGCCCACTCGAATAAAACTCCTGGCGCGACGCGTGCATACAACGATTCAAAGAAGAAACGATCGACATAACCTGAAGTATGGAATCCTTGATGTTGCATATGGTTGATCCACTCTTCTAAGACGTTTCGATCTGCCACACGGAAGGCGGCGTGGTGGACAGTCCCAAAACCTTGACGACCTTGTGGCAATAATTTATTGTGCTCAACAATGACTTGTGCACCGTTACCGCCTTCTCCGATTTCAAACAAATAGAACGAGCCCTCTTTAGCGATTTGGCGCATTAACATCGCTTTTTCCAATACTTCTTTGAATGCATCAAAATCAGCGATGCGGATATGAACAGGTCCTAATCCTGTAATGGCGAACTCAAGTGGTACCGGTCCATTTTGCCACGGTGTACCCGATGCTACCCCTTTGTTTGTTTCATCAGAAATTAGCATATATTGCTGATCGTCAAAATCAACAAATGAAATGGTTTTTTTACCGAATACTTCTTGAATGCCTTTATGAGCAACTTCGTATTTATCAAAACGTTTAATCCAGTAGTCGAGTGCAGCATCAGTCGGCACGCGGAATGCAGTTTTGTAAATTTCGTTCGTTCCGTGCGTTCCTTTCGGGATATTCGGGAAGTCAAAGAACGTCATATCGGTTCCAGCTGATCCTTTATCATCTGCGAAGAATAAGTGGTACGTTTGGATATCATCTTGGTTAACGGTTTTCTTCACTAAGCGCATTCCTAATACGTACGTGAAAAATTCATAATTTTTTTCAGCTGAGCTCGTAATCGCAGTTACGTGGTGGATTCCTTTTAGTTCGTTCATGAGTCATTCTCCTCTTCCATTTATTTTATCTCGAATTCGAGATAAATACTTAAAAAAAATTAAATTTTCTTTGCTTGATAACCAATTTTTTTAACACTTTCAATCAATGTTGCTACTTCAGATGGTTCAATGTCCTGGAACACTTCATTGATAGCTTTTTCGTGATCCGGGAATATTTTCTTCATTAAATCTTGTCCTTCTTCTGTCAGCTCGACGAACGTTACACGTCGATCAGCAGAGCACGCATTTCGAACAACGTAATTTTTTGCTTCCAGTTTATCAATAACATAAGTGATGCTATTGGCAATCAATGCTTTTTTACCAATAAGTTGTATTGGCTGACTTCCTTGGTGGTACAGTAACTCCAATACCGAAAATTCGGTTGGGTTCAAACCATACTGGGCGACATCCTTTTTTATAACTTCATGAAGAGCATCTGTTGCCCGTATTAAAACAGTTAAAGCTTTTAAATTTATATTCGACAATTCCATTAGATCCACCTCATTTCTCTCAAATTAATTTATCTTTAATTAATTTATCTTTAATATGAGATAATAATATCATGGCGAATAAAATTCGTCAACACTTTTAATTGAGTTAATTTCATAATTCCGAGCCCTTGCGGCTCTAAGTGTAATATCTCAAGAAAATAGAGCACCTCCCCAAATCCTGTATAATGGTAGTCACCACAACATACACAAACAGGAGGGAAAGCGCTC
>NZ_JASISN010000009.1:0-126780 GCF_030063085.1 Planococcus sp. S3-L1
CATGTATTAGGCACGCCGCCAGCGTTCGTCCTGAGCCAGGATCAAACTCTCCATTATAGAGTAGTGTTGATTGCTCAATACTGCTGGCGTATCGCCGTCCGAAGACGCACGATTCGCTTTGATCTGCTCAATGCTGATCAGTAAGTTGTCGTCACGAACACCGAGAAGGAAAACAACTTTGCTCTGGTTGCCAAAGGCAACCTTCGCAAAAGCCGTTCTCGCACCGAAGTGCTCGTGACGTCTTTCGTTGACGTTTTGCTGTTCAGTTTTCAAGGTTCAAGGTTCAAGTTGTTGTTTTTTTAGCCGCGCTCATTGGCGACTTAATTAATATATCTCATCCCAACTTCGTTGTCAATACTATTTCAAAATATTTTTACGAGTTGTCTTAAGGACATATATAAATATAAACCGCCACGAGCAAAAAATCAAGCCTTTATTTTTAAAAAGTACATTTTAATTTTTTGGTAGTCTGCAACGAATAGCGTTATCCCCGCTAACACTACACTTCCACCAACAATTTGAGATACACTTAAATATTCTCCGAGTATGAAATACGCTAGTATAGCTGCTCCTATCGGCTCAAAAAGAATAGCAATTGATATAACATTCGTGCTTACCCATTTTAAAGCCCAGTTAAATAATGTATGCCCTAACAGATTCGGAATAATCGCTAACAACAAAAACCACATCCACTCAGAGGCTGGGTAAGGACCAAAAGATTCTCCTTTGAATACAATATAGAAGAATAATGTTATTGTGCTAACTCCGTAAACCACAAATGTATACGTGACCAGTGATAACCTCTTTCTGACATCTTGACCAAATAATAAATATGCCGTAATTAAAGCACAAGCTATTAAAGCCAACAAATCTCCGTAAAGAGCACTTCCACTCACTTTGAAATCACCGTAGCCAATTAAAACACTTCCCGCAATTGCAATAGCTCCCGCAATAAGCGTCTTAATAGATACTTTCTCTTTAAAGAAGAAGTATGTACCAGCAAAAGCGAACAGCGGTTGCAAGGTTACAAGGACAGTCGAGCTTGCAACTGACGTATAATTAAGCGATTCAAACCATAAAATAAAGTGAAAAGATAAAAACACACCCGCAATTGACGCAAAAACCCAATCTCTTTTGCTTAGCTTTTTGATTTCGTGGGTATATTTTAAAAAGAAGACTGGGCTCATGATCAACACCGAAAACAACATCCGGTAAAAAGCTGTCACTCCTGAATCGGCAGATGTCATCTTAACAAAAATAGCCGATAACGCTACTGAGAATACTCCTATCATAATAGGGATATATGGATGAATAGCCGGTTTTTCCATACCTACACCTCTTCTTCTATATTAACTTCACCGACGACACACTTAACAAGTTTGCCACGTTCGCTAAAGAGAATCAATACAAGACAAAAAAATGGAGGTTTTTTTATGGAGTTTTTCAGCGCAATGCAAATTTCTTCATATGAAACTTTCTTTAAACTTGTCATAGCCGCTCTCTTAAGTTTAGCAATCGGACTGGAAAGGGAATTAAAAAGAAAGCCTGTCGGATTAAAAACGAGTATCGTTATCTCTACGTTCAGTTGTTTACTAACCATCATCTCGATTGAATCTGCCTATATTGCACAAGGTAGCGAGTATGCTAATGTTAATATTACAATGGATCCCTTGCGTCTTGCCGCACAGATTGTTTCAGGTATTGGTTTTTTAGGGGCTGGCGTAATTTTAAAACGTGGCAACGATTCTATTTCAGGACTTACGACTGCGGCCATGATTTGGGGAGCTGGAGGAATTGGGATTGCAGTTGCTGCTGGCTTTTATATCGAAGCCGTAACTGCGGTCTTACTCGTCCTGATTGGAATAGAAGTTTTGCCTCACCTACTTTTTAAGTTTGGGCCAAAACGTTTGAAGATGGTTGAAGCAAATTTAAAGGTAGTTGTCACTGATCGAACATCCATACGGGAGGTGCTAAATGAATTAAAAATAAATGGGTCCGTGATCGAAAGCATTTCAATCGCCTACTCAGATGAAGTAGGTTCTTCTTTCTTTCATGAACTTCGGATTCGTATGTCTGTCCCTCACGACAAAGACACCATTGATTTGTACCAAGAAATATCAGACATGAAAAATGTTGTGCATGTTGAAATCGAATTAATTTGACCGAGGAGGATTTTTATGAAAGAGTTTTTCGGATTATTGAAAAATGGCAATAAGCCGTCTTTGACGGCAGCAGTCATTAATACGTTTATCGCAATTATGAAAGGTGTGGCGTTTTTCTTCACAGGGAATGTCGCCATGTTCGCTGAAACAATGCACTCTATCGGAGACGCAGCGAACCAGTATTTCGTTTTTATTGGCTCTGCACTCTCTAAGAAGGCGCCGACCAAGCAATTTCCAAATGGTTTCGGGCGTCTATTGAACATCGTTCTCTTAGGTGCCGTCTTGATTGTTGGAATCATGGCATATGAAACTATTATCGAAGGCTGGCATCAAATGACAAAACCAGTCGAAGCAGAAGGATTCATCATCAGTGTTGTGGTATTATCCATCGCAATCATTCTTGAATTTTTTGTTCTTTATAAAGCCGGAAAAGAAATCCTTCACGAAGCAGGCGTTAAAGGTGGAGCTCTAGCTCCCTTGACTACAAGTTTTTCTCACTTGAATCGAGCGAAGCCTGCAACTAAATTAGTGTTTTTAGAAGATTTGGTTGCAACTGCAGGTGGGGTCCTTGCCTTAACCGCTGTATTAATCGCGCATTACACTGGCTTTCTTCAAGTCGAAGGTGCTGCGTCTATTGCGATTGGCTTTATGATGTTCTATGTTGTCGCAAAAGTTTTCATGGATAACGCACGTGGCGCCATTGGTGAAACGGACGAACATATGGTAAACCATATTGCACACTTGTTGAGTGATCATTCAGATGTTCGAGACATTCAAGAGTTAGAAGTTGTTAAAGAAGGAGAATTTCTTCATGTTGAAACTAAAATTGAAGTTGATCCAAATTTAAACGTGATACAGGCCGATGCTTTACAAGAGCGTTTAGCCGAGCTTATCCTCAGCCAACCAAGTGTTGACGACGTCATTGTTTCTCTCGATGCAGATGATGGTGAAACACATTGGAAGCATTTAAGTAAACGACCAAAAAAACTTAATCCAAATTAAAAAAGGATTGGCGCTCAGCGCCAATCCTTTTCTTATAGTGATGCTTGTAAAATTTCTTTCACATCTTCATCTTTTAGTTTTGCAAAGTTACCGAATTCTCCATAGACCATCGCTTTCTCTACCATTGCATCAATTTTTGAATCATCGATGTCGTAGTAGTCCAAACGAGTTGGTGCTCCTAATGAAGTCCAGAATGCAGATACGCGATCGATTCCTTCATAAGCGATTTCTTCCTCAGACTTACCTGCTGAATCTACGTCAAAGACACGAACTGCCATTTGAGCAAAGCGAGCTGGATTTACGTTTACGTTATGACGCATCCATTGCGGGAATAAAATTGCCAATCCACCAGCATGTGGAATGTCATAAACTGCAGACACTGCATGTTCAATGTTATGCGAACCCCAGTCTCCTCTATAGCCCATTTCAAGGAATTTGTTCAATGCCATTGTTCCTGCGAACATGATTGTTTCGCGGTGTTCATAACTTTGAAGATCTTCCATTAATTTTGGTGCAGTTTCAATTACCGCTTTTAATACACCTTCACACATACGATCTTGAACCGGTGTGCTCGTCGCATCGTTAAAGTATTGCTCGAAAATATGAGACATCATATCAACAATTCCGTAGACCGTATGGTTTTCCGGCACTGACAATGTGTAAGTTGGATCTAGAATTGAAAATTGCGGGAATGACAACGGGCTTCCCCAGCCGTATTTTTCTTGTGTTTCTTCATTCGTAATAACTGAACCTGCGTTCATCTCTGAACCAGTAGCAGCAATTGTCAAAACTGTACCAAATGGCAGCGCTTCTTGTGGCTGTGCTTTGCGAGATACTAAATCCCATGCATCGCCGTCGTATTTAGCGCCGCAAGCAATCAGTTTCGTGCAGTCAATAACTGAACCGCCTCCAACTGCTAATAGCATATCGATGCCTTCTGTTTTGCAAATTTCGATTCCTTTTTTAGCAGTCGAAATACGTGGATTTGGCTCAACTCCCGCTAGTTCAAAAACTTCAAGTTTCGCTTCAGCCAAAGTTTTAATCACTTCATCGTAGAGTCCGTTCTTTTTAATACTGCCTCCACCATATACAAGTAGAACTTTTTTACCAAATTTAGGTAATTCTTCCTTAACTGCTTCAAGTTGGCCTTGACCAAAAATAAGTTTTACTGGGTTATAAAATGAAAATGCGTTCATCCAATCATCCTCCTCTATTCAAATAATAGTATGTAGTCTCTTATAGAAAAAAGCAAAAGATTGAGACTAAAAAACCGCCTGGAAAGGATTCCAGGCGGTTTTTTCATATCTTATACCCATCCACGGAAGCGTGAAGCTTCAGCAGTTCTACGAGCACCGACCATGTAAGCAGCTAAACGCATATCGATATTACGCGTAGTAGCGACATTATAAACATTTTCAAATGCATCAATTAGCTTTTTGTTAAGCTTTTCGTCCACTTCTTCTTGTGTCCAATAATAACCTTGGTTATTTTGCACCCATTCAAAGTAAGAAACCGTAACTCCACCAGAACTTGCTAAAACGTCAGGCACCAAAAGGATTCCGCGTTCTGTCAAAATTTTAGTAGCTTCAGCAGTCGTAGGACCGTTTGCTGCTTCAACCACAATAGAAGCTTTAATGTTATTCGCATTTTCTACCGTAATTTGATTAGCAATCGCTGCCGGTACCAAAATATCGCAATCTAATTCAAACAACTCTTTGTTTGTGATGGTGTTATCAAATAAAGTTGTAACCGTACCGAAACTATCACGACGGTCCAATAAATAATCAATATCTAAGCCATCCGGATCATGCAAGGCACCGTAAGCATCTGAAATTCCAATTACTTTTGCTCCAGCGTCGTGAAGGAATTTCGCTAAGAAACTTCCTGCATTACCAAAACCTTGAATGACAACACGTGCCCCTTGCATATTTAGGCCGCGTTTTTTCGCAGCTTCGTTAATACAGATAGTAACTCCTTGTGCAGTCGCTTTGTCCCGGCCTTGAGATCCACCAAGAACAATTGGCTTACCTGTAATAAAACCAGGGGAGTTATACTCATCGATTTTGCTGTATTCGTCGTACATCCAAGCCATAATCTGTGAGTTGGTGAATACATCTGGTGCTGGAATATCTTTGTTCGGCCCAACAATTTGACTAATCGCGCGAACGTATCCACGACTCAATTTCTCAATCTCGTGCATGGACATTTCACGTGGGTCGCAAATGATGCCACCCTTCGCTCCGCCATAAGGCAATTCCACAATTCCACATTTTAATGTCATCCACATTGATAAAGCAATTACTTCATCACGATTTACATCCGGATGAAAACGGACTCCACCTTTTGTCGGTCCAACTGCATCACTGTGTTGAGCGCGGTAACCTGTAAAGACTTTTGTTTTGCCGTCATCCATACGCACTGGAATGCGTACTTCTAAAAGCCGCATTGGTTCTTTTAGAAGTTCGTACATCGCATCTTCGTAGCCAAGCTTATCTAATGCAGTTTTAATAACATTCTGTGTAGACGTCAACAAGTTCAAGTTTTCAGCCATTGTATTAGTTCGCCTCTTTATATTTAATATTTACTCATATTCTAGTGTAACACATGTCAAGATTTGTGTGCCATGCAGAAATTAATTAGCGAATACTTTTTGAATGCGTTCAATCGCCCAATCCAATTCTTCTTTTGAAATAATTAGTGGCGGTGCAAAACGGATAACCGTATCATGTGTTTCTTTGCATAAAAGACCTAACTCTTTTAGTTGTTCACAATATGGTCTTGCTGCTTCAGTCAATTCCATACCGATGAACAATCCGCGACCTCTAACTTCTTTAACAGAAGGGTGTTTGATTTCACGCAATTTGCCCATGAAATATTCACCTAGTTCTTGAGAGCGCTCAGAAAGTTTTTCATCAAGCAATACTTCTAAAGAAGCTACTGAAACTGCACACGCAAGCGGATTGCCACCAAAAGTAGAACCGTGTGATCCTGGATTGAATACACCAAGAATGTCTTTGTCAGCTACCACACATGAAATTGGGAATACTCCGCCCCCAAGTGCTTTACCTAAAATGTACATGTCCGGGTTTACATCTTCCCATTCGCAAGCAAACATTTTACCTGTACGAGCAAGTCCACACTGAATTTCGTCAGCAATAAACAACACATTATTTTCACGACAAAGTTCTCTCGCAGCTTTTAAGAAGCCTTTTGGTGGCATGATAATTCCAGCTTCACCTTGAATTGGTTCGATTAAGAAAGCAGCTGTATTTGGTGTAATAGCATTTTTCAATGCTTCTAAATCACCAAAAGGAATTAAGTTGATACCCGGAAGCATTGGTCCGAAGCCTTTACGGTATTCAGGATCCGAAGATAATGAAACAGCTGTCATTGTTCGGCCATGGAAGTTTCCGTCACACGCAATAACTTCTGCTTGATTTTCTGCAACGCCTTTTACATCATACGCCCAACGACGCGCAGTTTTGAAAGCGGTCTCAACTGCTTCCGCACCAGTGTTCATCGGCAACGCCATTTCCTTACCAGAAATATCGCAAATCATTTCATACCAAGGAGCTAATTTATCATTGTGGAATGCGCGTGAAGTCAATGTAACACGGTCCGCTTGATCTTTTAATGCTTGAATAATTTTCGGGTGACGGTGCCCTTGGTTTACAGCTGAATACGCTGACAGCATATCCATGAATTTATTGCCTTCTGGATCTTTTACCCAAACACCTTCTGCTTCTGTAATAACGATTGGTAGCGGATGGTAGTTATTAGCCCCGTATTTTTCTGTTTGTTCAATGATTGTTTGTGTCTGTGTCATGTAATTTCCTCCTTTTAAAAAAAGGCAGACAGTCGTCCGCCTTTTAATGAATGATCATACCCTTTGGTTATAGATTAATACATTTCAGAAGTAGTTTTTGCTTGCATATGAAGACCGATGTAATCAGGTCCGCCTGCTTTTGAATCAGTTCCAGACATGTTGAATCCACCGAATGACTGATATCCTACGATTGCGCCTGTGCAGCCGCGGTTAAAGTATAAGTTACCTACGTGGAAATCTTCACGCGCTTTTTCAAGGTTAGCACGGTTGTTTGTAATTACTGCACCAGTCAAGCCGTATTCTGTGTTGTTTGCAATTTCAATTGCATGATCGAAATCTTTTGCTTTCGTTAGACCCACCACTGGACCAAAGATTTCTTCTTGCATGATACGTGCTTGTGGATCAAGATCAGCAAAGACAGTTGGGTTTACGAAGAAACCTTTAGAATTGTCTCCGTCTCCACCAGCTACAAGACGTCCCTCTTGTTTCCCAATTTCAATATAGCTCATGATTTTATCGTACGAGTTGCCGTCGATAACTGGGCCCATATAGTTTGATTGATCAGTTGGGTCACCAATCGTCAATTCTTTTGTCAATTCGATAACGCGTTCAAGAACTGTATCGTATACATCTTCAACGATGACTGCACGTGATCCAGCAGAACATTTTTGTCCACTAAAGCCGAATGCTGATTTTACAATTGATTGTGCTGCAAGTTCAAGGTCTGCTTCTTTATCTACGACCATTGTGTTTTTGCCGCCCATTTCAGCGATCAAGCGTTTCATCCAAATTTGTCCTTCGTTCACTTTAGCAGAACGTTCTGCAATGCGAAGACCCACTTCTTTTGAGCCTGTGAACGAGATAAAGCGAGTGTTCGGGTGATCAACTAAGTAGTCGCCAACTTCAGATCCTGGTCCAGGAATAAAGTTAACAACACCTGCAGGCATACCTGCTTCTTCAAGAACTTCAATGAATTTGTAAGCAACCACTGGAGTTGTTGAAGCTGGCTTCAATAGTACAGTGTTACCTGCTACCATCGCTGCAACAGCCGTTCCAGCCATAATTGCAAAAGCAAAGTTCCAAGGTGAGATTACAACGCCTACACCTAAAGGAATGTAGTCATAACGGTTGTCTTCGCCCGGACGGCTTTCTACATGCATGCCGTCTTTCAGACGTAGCATTTGGCGCGCATAGTATTCCATGAAATCAATTGCTTCAGCTGTATCAGCATCTGCTTCGTTCCAAGGCTTACCTGCTTCTTTAGTCAAAAGTGCTGAGAATTCGTGTTTGCGACGACGCACAATTGCAGCTGCTCTCATCAAAACGTCAGCGCGAATTTCTGGTTTTACTTTTTTCCACGTTTTAAATGCTTCGTCAGCTGCTTGCATCGCTTTCTCAGCTAGTTCTTTGTTTGATTTTGATACTCGACCAATCAATTCTTCTTTGTTTGAAGGGTTGAATGAAATAATTTTATCTTCAGTAGTGATGCGTTCTCCACCAATAATTAACGGATAGTCTTGTCCAAGATAAGCTTCAACTGTTTTCAAGCCCTCTAGGTAGTCTTTGCGATTTTGGTCAACTGAGAAATCTGTGAATGGTTCGTGTTTGTAGGGAATCATGTAAATCCTCCTTGAGTTTTAAGTAAGCGCAAAAAAAATTTGCACTTTCAAACTGTTTCCACTTATAATAATGCAAAAGATTGTTGCATAATTCAAGTGTTTTCGTTTAAAAAATCAAAATAATTTTGGAGTGAGCGTTTTGAAGACTGAAAACATCGACTTATCCCCGTTCTATAAATTTGCTGGAGAGCACGTGGCTATTGGTATTCATGCCATAGATATGAAAGGTAAAACTATTTTATATAATAAAAAGATGCGTGAAATTGAAGGATTCGATTTCGAAGAACTTGCCGATCGTTCACTGCTTGAAATGTTTCGTTTTGATCAACATGAGAGTACGTTACTCCAAGTTTTGCAAAGTGGCACGCCTGTTTTCAACGTCAAACAAACGTATTGGAATCGAAAAGGGCAAGAAATTACGACGATAAATGATACTTACCCGGTAGTTGAGGGAGATGCATTAATTGGGGCAATCGAATTATCACGTGACGTCACTACACTTGAAAAAGTAATTTATCAACCTTTAAGAAAATACGATGAGCCTATTACTTTCTCGGCAATTACTGCTGTTTCTAAGAGTATGAGAAAAGTGATTGATACTGCCGAAAAAGCCGCTACCGCTAAATTACCTGTTCTTCTTGTAGGAGAATCAGGGACTGGTAAGGAACTAATTGCCGAGGCTATTCACTGGGCACAGTCTTCGGTTAGACAGATGTATACGCTGTACTGTCATGGAACAGATGGTACCATCATCGATCAATTAGGCGAAGATATTAAAAAAATGGGCGATGGAACGATTTACTGTGAACGAATTGATTTGTTGCCTTTGTCTTTGCAAGAGCAGTTATTGATTATGGCTGAAGAACGTTCACGAGGAAATACCTATTTTATTGCGAGTGTTGGTGAAGATCCGGTTGAATTGATTACTTCACACAAGTTGCTGAAGGATTTGTATTATTTCTTTTCGTCGATGACCATTAAAGTAGAACCGCTGCGTTCACGGAAAGAGGACATTTTGCCGTTTGTTGACGATTATTTTTCTCGCCACCGAATGAAAGTAGGTTCGGTTGTTCGCGGATTGGATTTAGAAGTGACTGATTTGCTTCATGCTTATGACTGGCCAGGAAATTTAAAAGAACTTGAAGTGCTGCTCGATGAAATAACGTCGATGCTAACAACACAAGAAATTATAACCGTAGACATGCTGCCTTATCACTTTAAACTAAAGACCAATTTGAACGGCGCACAAAATCCTGAAGATTTTATTGTTCAATCCACCACAGAGTTGCTGCCACTTGAGGATTATTTGTTTGAAGCGGAAATGTATTATTTGCAAAAAGCGATGGATTTACATAGTGGCAATGTGACAAAAGCCGCTGCCGCTCTTGGCATGAGCCGTCAAAACTTGCAGTACCGTCTACGTAAAATCAAAAAAAACGAAGCACAGACATGATGTCTGTGCTTCGTTTTTTGTTTATTACTGTTGACCAGAACGCTTGATCCACTCTTCCATTTTTTCTTTCAAAGAGTTAAATCCTTCAGAATCACTTTCGTTCACATGTGACTGAAGAGATTGTTTTGGTTTTTCAGTTTTTTGAGCTGCTACTGGCTGCTCTTGAAGTGCACGGATTGACAAGCTAATTTTTTTAGATTTTTCATCAACTTCCAATACTTTCACGTCAACTTCTTGTCCTACTGCCAAATACTCACTAACTTCTTTTACGTAACCGTGAGTGATTTCTGAAATGTGGACCAAACCTTGTGTTTGATCGTCTAAAGCTACGAATGCGCCGTATGGCTGGATTCCTGTAACTTTACCTGAAACCTTATCGCCTGTTTGGTATGTTTTTGTCATGTTTACCCGCTCCTAGTCATATCTAATTGTCCTGTACACCTATTGGCATCTGTATATTATAGCACAACTATATGCTGGGAGCAAAATCAGTATTCATTTATATTCGACATTCTCCAGCCATCTTTGGTTTTATCCATGTTAAACATTTCAGGAAACAGATTTCCCTGTGCCGTTGTATAGTATTGTATTTCCACTGTCCCTCCACGTCCCAGTGGATGATTTGGAGTAAAATGGCTCCTAAATGTCAATTGTGCCAATTCAGAAAATGGCCGGAAATTTTTCAATGCTAATAAATCGACAAACTCTTCATCAGTCAAATGGGTTTCTATCATCAATTTTTTCATCATTGGAACGTCTTCATTTTCAACAGCCTTGAAAAACATGGCTGCAACTTCGGATGGCTTAGCCTCCGTTAGAAGTTGTGCTTGGAAATCAGTAGCAAACGATGCATACAAAGACTCAACGGCTTGATTGAATTGTTGATCTTCTCCTTGCAAATCGTAACTTTCATATTGGCGATAGTCGATTTGCCAAATTTGATCTTTTTCTGTAACCAACAGTAGATCCAATTGTTCATCAAACTCATACATGTCAATTCCCGGATATATATAAACCTTGTCTTTTACTCTTTGTGTATATGAACTATTAGAAAGTTCAACCCATCTCGCTGTTTTCGTCAGCTCAGGAATTTTCCTCCACTCTTTAATGAATGTTTCAAGTGTTGGCTTTGACGGACTGTCCGCTAACAGGTGCCATTGCGTGGTTGCATCTTCTTGTTTGTTGGCATAGTGATACATAAACAAGACATCCAACGGCGATACACCTGATAAAAGCTGTAAATCATAGGACGCTTCAAATGATTCATACAAAGATTGGATGCGACTGTAATCAAAATCTTTCAAATCAACAAATTCGTCTTCAAGCTTTAAGTTGCCATTGGGTAATTTGTTGGCCAATTCGCCTGACTTTTCCATCGCTAACGCATCCATCACATGATGAAACTCTAATTCGTCATAGATTGTCGAAGTGGTCCAATCGCTCGCTTCCATTTCTTTTAAAATGGGCAGCATGATAAACGCCATCGGATTAGAAGAAGCGATACTATTCCAGGCAATTCGGTAATCCATTTTTACTTTTCCTTGCTCATCAAAGACCGGCGAATTGTCGCTGCCCTTAACTAATTGCCAAAAAATTTGCTGATAAGCAATTTCGATGTGACTTAACAAAGCCGAACTTGGTCCCTCTTCAAGCAATGCCGCTTCCATAGCAAACAAATGATAAGGAATGCTTTCAAGAGGTAGCAAAAAACCACTATTATCAAAATAAGGTTCACTGCTAAGTAAATGCAAATATTGCCCGGCGTGCAGATCTCCCATAACAGGTTGCTGTTGCGTAAGATTGTCGACATTTCGAACCGTTCTAAAATAACTATTTTTCGGGTGGGCAATTGGCGTTAAATTATATTCTGGTAATGCCTCTACAACTAAACGTAATTCTTCCGGATAACTACTAGCTTGTGCTAACAGTTTTTCGGGTGACAATTGATCCATCACAATCGTTGACTCTAACTCTTGTTGGTATTTTAGGAGCAGGTTGTCTACAAACAAACGTAATTCATCCGTTTTCGCTGCATAATCCAATAAAAAATCTTCCGTTTCAGTGCTCAACATTGGGTTCGGACCAGCTAAAGAGTCAACCATTCCTCTCGGTGTTTCAATCTTCCTAAAAAGACGATCGACAACAACTTGCATGTGAATGGGATCGTCTTTTAATGACTTTTGCATGTTATCGCTGAAAACCCGCTCCATTTCAACGTCTGCCTGTTTAACGTATGCTAATTGTTCAAACTGTTGCGGCGTCATTCCTAAACGTTCGGGAGCTGTTTTCTTAATGGTGTCGTATTGCGACTGCCAATCCGTCATCATCTTATCAGTCACTATTTCAGATTGTTCGAGTTCTGTTGCGCCTGAAGTTTTTGCTTGTTGGTCGTTTACAGTAAAACTGATGCCGATGACGAGCGCTAGAAAAAGACCTGCAGTCCCAAGAAACATCGTTGATTTTTTGCCCAGTGGCTGCGGTGTGGAAGACGTTTTTACACTTTCCAGATTTAGTGTTTCTTCATCTGACCGCTGAATATCTAGTTCTATTGGTGATAGTGGGACAAAACGTTGATAAGATTTCTGGAGCATGGTCAACCTTTGCACCAATTGCGTTTCATTTAAATTCATCGTAAGCCGAATCGTACGCAGTCCCTCATCAATAGCTTGCTGTACTTGTTGCTCTGAAATCTCTAGTATGGCCGCTATGTCACGAAGCGAAAAATGATGAAAATAAAATAAAACGATAGGCACTCGCTGAGGCGGTAGTAAATTTTGTAATTCGTCGTGCAGTTCTTGATCTTCTTGAAAACTAAGAATCATCGGAAGATCCGTGCTTTCACCTCGGATTGGCTGTATTGAAACGCGTTGAATCAGTAACTGATAAAGTTGGATTTTTGCTTGTTCCGGCGTAAGTTGTCCAAGGTGTTTTTGCAGTTCTAGCAAACTAGTTTTTTGGAATTCTGGCAGTGTCGGGTAGCGGACACCCAATTGATAAGCAAAGCGGCCCATGTCAGGAAAAGCACTCTCAACCCAACAATAAAGCGAGGCTGTATCCCCTTTTTGAGCTTGTCTAAAATGATCGTTTGCGGAAGTCATTGCCACACTCCTCTTATAGTTGGAATAATCACTTTTTTACTAATTCTTGTTTATTATACGACTCTTCCTACAAAACGTTTCAAATACTGCTATTTTTTTTTGTGTAGCTCGTGTAAAATGAGGAAATCTATATGAGATAGGAGTGACGAATTTGGAAAAACGCGATCAATGGAGCTCTAAGCTAGGCTTTATCTTAGCGGCAGCAGGAAGTGCTATTGGCTTAGGAGCTATTTGGAAGTTCCCATACGAAACTGGCGCAAATGGTGGCAGTGTTTTTATTCTGCTGTTCATTATAAGTACGATCGCAATTGGATTACCGATTCTACTCGCTGAATTTGTCATTGGCCGCAGAGGTCAGGCAGATGCGGTCACTGGATTGAAAAAACAAGCCCCTGGCAAGCCTTGGTATTTAATCGGCTGGTCTGGATTTATCTTTTCGTTCCTCATTTTGTCTTTTTACAGCGTTGTGGGCGGATGGGTATTGTCTTACCTAGGTCGTTCTATTCTATTCCAATTGTCTGATCTGGGGGACGACGAATTTGCAGAACTGTTCACAGGTATTATTACAAATCCATGGGAAGTGCTGCTTGCACAAGCTGCCTTTATGGGATTGACGGTGTGGATTGTACAAGGTGGCATTAAAGGAGGCATCGAGCGTGCTAGCAAAATTATGATGCCTGCTCTATTGATTTTCTTTGTAGTACTCATGATTCGGTCGTTGACACTTGATGGTGCGATGGAAGGTGTACGCTTTATGTTCGTTCCAGACTGGTCTTTCTTTAACTTTGAAACGGCATTGGTGGCACTCGGTCAAGCCTTTTTCTCACTAAGTGTCGGTGTGGCAGGAATGATTACTTATTCATCCTACTTATCAAAATCAGAAAATCTGACGCGTTCTTCTATTAGTGTTGTGTCATTAAATATCGTTATCTCAATTATGGCGGGATTGATCATCTTCCCAGCTGTTTTCTCTTTAGGCTATACACCTGACCAAGGTCCAGGGCTAGTATTTATCATTCTGCCTGCGATTTTCGATCAATTGTTTATGGGACAATTTTTAATGATCATTTTCTTTATTCTGTTGTTATTTGCAACATTAACCTCTTCTATTTCCATGCTGGAGATTACCGTTTCCATTGGCGTCAAAAACAAATACGATCGCCGTCGTCGTGTTGCGCTAATTTTTGGCTTGATGATTTTCATCGTCGGAATTCCAAGTGCTTTGTCGTTTGGCGTTATGCCGCAAGAAGTTTTCTTCGGTTTCACATTTTTTGACTTCGTCGATACCTTGACTAACCGAATCGGATTGCCCTTAGGCGCTCTATTCACTGCATTATTTGCAGGTTATGTTTTGACAAAAGAAGACGTCCATAACGAACTTCCGCAACAAAAACTATGGGTCGATATCTGGCGAGTAGTAGTTCGCTATATCGCACCGATCGCTATTATTGTTGTTTTCATTCAAGGAATTATTGCCATTTTTTGACTCAGCTGTTTGAAAAATGCCACAACTTGTCCTATCGAAAGTTTTCACGACATGATAGTATATAACTTATAGAAGAAAGTTTCTTATGAGAAGGAGTGCATGATTATGAAAAACGACTTACACGCTCAATTAAAAGCGCTTCGCGAAGAACGCGGGCTATCATTAGACGAACTGGCTTTAAAAACAAGAATTGGTGTTGCTAAACTGCAAGCCTATGAAAGTGGCGAAGAAGTACCATCAACTCAAACAATCATGATTCTTTCAAATGCATTAGAAGTTCCTGCTTCTAATTTAGTAGACGGATTAGAATCTAACTAAAACAAGAAAAGAGCTTTCAGCGAATTCCGCTGAAAGCTCTTTTCTTGTTTTAAATAATGTGTTTGGCTTCGTATTTAACTGCCAGCAGTTTGTAGGAAATGTCCACACATTGCTCTAACGGAATCCATTTTCCAAACGACAATTCGTAGCTAGTTTGAATTGTTTTTGCGAGATCTGAAGGATGGTCTAAAACCTGCAATTGAGCAACCACATCTCCAATTTCTTTACCATATAATTCGGAGCCAATAGCAAAAGGATCCCAATACTTCATGATTGCAACCGCTCTTCTGTTCATTTCACTCGTGTCCATTTGTTTTCACCTGACATTTCTCTATTGTTAAGGGCTATAATAGCACATAAATAGAAAAAGAAAAGCAGAAAAAAACGATTAGACCGTTTTTCGATGCTCTCTTATTGCTGAAGAATTTTAATAGAGTCAATGGTCACATCTGTAACTGGCTTTTCAGCTTCGGTTTCAACTGCTGCGATGGCGTCTACTACATCCATTCCTTCAATCACTTGACCGAATACGGTATGTTTGCCATCAAGCCAAGGCGTGCCTCCTCGTTCTAGGTAAGCGTCTTTAACTTCCTGCGGGTATTCGGTTGCAAACATATCCGCTGTTACTTCTGGTGCTTGGACAATGAAAAACTGGCTGCCATTCGTGCCCGGTCCTCCGTTAGCCATCGCTAAAGCTCCCCGAATATTAAACAGATGGTCGTTAAACTCGTCTTCAAACGGCGCTCCATAAATACTTTCACCACCGCCACCTGTACCCGTTGGATCTCCTGTTTGCAACATGAAATTTTCAATGACTCGGTGGAAAGTCAGACCGTCGTAATAGCCTTCTTCTGCATGTGTCAAAAAGTTTTCCACTGCTTTTGGTGCAATGTCCGGAAACAGTTTGATTTGCATAGCGCCCATGGACGTAGTCACTTCAACAAGCGCTTCGTTGTCTGCAACTTCTGTTGATAATTGCGGATAGCCGTCCACTTCCACTTTCGCACTTTCGGTTGTTGTTGTTGTTGTTGTTGTTGTTGTTTCCTGTTCTTCTTGTCCTGAGCATGCACTTAGGAACAACGCTAATAAAACTGGTGCCACAATTATTTTTTTCATCTTTTTCACCCCGTTTTATTTTAGCATAGTTTCATTCAACAAAAGAACTCGCTTTGTAAGCGAATAGCGTATACTGACAGGAGACAGAACAGTTTGAATTAATCAATAAAACCTAGCTCTTTCTTCGTGTAACGAAGTATTATATAATGAGAACAGATGCTTTGTTCAGAAAGAAGGGTTCTTTATGGACACTCAGAAAAAGAATTTCTTTATTATTATGTTCACTAACTTTTTAGTAGCTGGTAGCACTACCATGATTATGCCATTCTTATCTCTTTATATTGAATCACTCGGGAATTTCACAGATGAATATGTGCAACGTTGGTCTGGTCTAGTGTTTGGCGTTACGTTCGTTGCGGCTTTGATCATGTCGCCTATTTGGGGACGCATTGCTGATAAATACGGCTTTAAGCCTATTTTAATCATTAACGGCTTTGGTATTGCCATTAGTATTTTTTTAATGGGAACCGCTGATTCCGTCTCAGAACTGTTTATGATTCGTTTGTTCATGGGTGTAGTAACTGGATTTATCCCGACTTCCTTGGCTTTTGTCAGCTCTCAAACTTCCAAAGAGACAGCAGGGAAAACTCTCGGCACGCTTCAAATGGGCAGTGTATCCGGCACATTGTTCGGTCCAGTTCTCGGCGGCTTAATGGCAGATGCTTTTGGTTTTAAATATACATTCTTGATTACAGCTACTGTCATTACCATCGCTGCATTGTTCGTCGTGTTTGGCTTGCACGAAGTTAAACGACTGAAAGTAAAAGGTGCTCACGTTTACGCACCGAAAACAATCGTCAACGGAATTTTAAATCACCGTTTAATGCTCAACGTTATGATCATCACAGCATTGATTCAAATTGGGAATTTCAGCATTCAGCCCTTGTTGTCGCTATATGTGGCAGAACTAACAGAAGGAAGTACGCAAGTCGCTTTTCTAGCGGGTATTACTTTCAGTGCCACTGGCGTAGGGAACCTTCTTTTTGCTCGGCGCTGGGGACGACTAGGCGATTCTATCGGTTACGAGAAGGTATTAGGTTTTCTACTTTTGCTGTCTTTTATCTTTATCATCCCGCAAGCTTTTGTCACAGAACTTTGGCAACTCATCATTTTGCGGTTGTTCTTCGGAATGGCAGTTGGCGGAATGATTCCAACGACAACTGCTTTGATGCGTCGGGAAGCGCCAATTGAAATTCAAGGAGAAATAATGGGTTACAATACGAGCTTCCGCTTTCTTGGAAACATTATCGGCCCAATGTTCGGTGGGATTATCAGCGGTGTGATTGGCATCTCTTCTGTCTTCATCGTAACGGGCGTGTTGTTTATCTTCGCATTCATCTTTCTACGGTCTACATTAGCAAAACCGCAGCAAGATTTTGAAGACGTCCTGCTCGAACAAGAATTAAAAAATACGTAAACCAGGTTTCTACTAGAAAACCTGGTTTTTTTGTGTCTTTTTTTGATTTCACAAAATTAACTTAATTGGCTTTCTTCCTATTTCTAAAGTTTGCAAAAAGTAAAGCTGATCTTGGTCCATTAGTAGACGGGCGGTGCAAATCCACTCGATTTGCGTTATAATTTCTAATTAGAAACTCATCACGTTTATGCTGGAAGGAGGATTCATTTGTCATTTGTGTTTTTAATCTTTGTACCTTTGCTTGCAGCCTTGTTCATTCCGCTGTTATTTAAGAAATTCGGAAGGATTCACACCGGCTGGTTTGTTTTAGTCGTTCCCGTTATTTTATTCACTTACTACGTCTCATTGCTTCCCACAACGATTAGTGGAGGCAATTTAGTTTCTGAATTCCAATGGATCCCTTCACTTGATATCGCCTTTGTAGCGTATATCGACGGATTGAGCCTGCTGTTCACGTTATTGATTACAGGCATTGGCGCTTTAGTCGTGCTTTACTCTATTTTCTACTTGGACAAACATCGCGAACAATTACATAACTTTTACGTTTATTTATTGATGTTCATGACGGCAATGCTCGGTATTGTTCAAAGTGATCATTTAATCACTCTTTATCTGTTTTGGGAGTTAACTTCGATTTCATCTTTCCTACTGATTGGTTATTGGTATACTCGTGATCGTTCAAGATTTGGTGCCTTAAAATCAATGATGATTACCGTTTTCGGAGGATTGATGATGCTCGGTGGTTTCGTGCTACTGAGTATTATGGGTGATACATATTCGATACGCGAATTAATTCCACAAGCAGCTGAACTCGTAACGCATGATTTCTTTATTTGGGCGCTCGTTCTTGTGCTGCTCGGAGCATTTACAAAATCTGCGCAGTTTCCATTTTACATTTGGCTTCCAGATGCGATGGAAGCGCCTACTCCTGTTAGTGCGTACTTGCACTCAGCGACTATGGTCAAAGCGGGCTTGTATTTAGTGGCACGACTGACGCCTGTGTTTGCGATATCCGGTACATGGATGTGGCTAGTCGCTGGCGTTGGATTGTTTACCATGTTCTGGGGCTCGTTTTTCGCCTTGAAACAAAAAGATTTAAAAGGGATTCTCGCATTCTCGACCGTTTCTCAACTGGGTTTGATTATGTCGTTACTCGGAGCTTCGGCTGCTGGTTATCATGTTGACAACATTGCTGAGACGACATTCAAGTATGCTGGATTCGCAGCGATTTTTCATTTGATTAACCACGCGGTCTTTAAAGGCAGTTTGTTCATGATTGCTGGTATCGTCGATCATGAAACCGGCACACGGGACATTCGCAAACTTGGTGGTCTCATGAGCCTAATGCCGATCAGTTTTACCGTAGCTATGATTGGGGCTTTCTCTATGGCAGGCTTGCCTCCATTTGGTGGATTCCTTAGTAAGGAAATGTTTTTGACTGCCATGCTGTCATTAACGGAATTTGATTTGTTTTCCATGGACGTTTGGGGCATCTTATTCCCTGTTGTCGCTTGGCTGGGCTCGGTATTTACATTTATCTACAGTTTCTATTTTGTTTTCCACACATTTGCTGGCGAACACAAGCCGGAACAATTGCCAAAACCTGCTCATGAAGCACCCATTGGCATGCTGATTTCACCTGTTTTTTTATCACTTCTTGTTGTGGTCATTTTCTTTATCCCAAACCTTGTCGGTGACTGGCTCGTGAAGCCAGCTGTTTTGGCGATGCAACCGTTTCTTTATACATCGCCGGATGAAATTAACATTCATGTTGAAGCATGGCACGGACCTACGCCTGAGCTGTTTATGACGCTTGGAATTGTTGCTATTGGATTCTTGATGTTCTGGACGTTGAGCAAATGGCAGAAGAGCTATGATCTTTTCCCAGATACGTTAACGTTGAATGCTCTGTATGACAGTGTCATGTTCATGAGCGATACGGGAGCAAACCGTTTTTCAAGACTTTACATGACTGGCTTTATCCGTTCGTATTTGGTGTATATGTTTAGTTTCGTCATATTCATTGTTCTTGGAACTTTATTCTTAACGGATGCTTTTGCTATTGATTTTACGAACCTTGCACCCGTTGGATTTTATGAAGTCGTGATTTTAATCGCATTAGTTGGCTCGACACTTACCATTCTTTTCTCTAAGTCTAGACTGACAGGAATTATCGCACTTGGTGCTGTCGGTTATTCAGTAGCGTTATTCTTTGTTATTTTCCGTGCTCCTGATTTGGCTTTAACACAACTTGTTATTGAAACAATTTCTGTTGCTTTGTTCTTGCTGGCGTTTTACCATCTGCCACAGATCAGTCGGAAAGAAGAACGGATGCGCTTCCGTTTTGGAAATGCACTTGTGGCAATAGGTGTTGGAGTGACGGTAACGTTGGTTGCCTTGTCTTCTCTATCACAAAAAGCTTTGCCTTCGATTTCCGAATTCTATAAAGAAACGGTTTATAAAGAAGCTGGCGGTGGAAATATCGTCAATGTGATTTTAGTTGATTATCGTGGGTTTGATACTTTGTTTGAAATTGCTGTATTAGGTATTGCGGGTATCGGTATTATTACGATGATTAAACTACGCTTGACGAAAAAGGAGGATCAGCATGAGAACAAATGATGTAATGCTTCAAACGGCCACAAAAGTAGTGACCTTCATCATTTTGATGTTTGCTGTCCACATTTTCTTTGCAGGACATTATACACCAGGTGGCGGATTTGTTGGTGGGCTGTTAACTACCAGTGCAATTGTGCTATTAATGCTCGCTTTTGATATTGAAACGGTGAAAAAAATACTGCCGATCAATTATGTAACAATGACAGCAATCGGCTTGCTGTTGGCACTTGCTACAGCTTCTGCCTCTATCATCTTTGATGTTCCTTTTTTCACACATGCTTACGATTATTTTGATTTACCGCTTTTTGGTAAAACTTCTCTGCATTCAGCAATGCTGTTTGACGCAGGGGTTTACCTGGTTGTTGTCGGTGTAACGATGACCATTATTCAAACGATTGGAGAGGATGAATAATGGAAATAATTATGTCGGTTGCCATTGGATTTCTCTTTATGGCAGCTGTTTACTTAATGCTTTCGAAGAGTTTGATACGTATCATTATCGGAACGGGATTGCTGAGTCATGGCGCCCATCTTTTACTTTTAACTATGGGGGGACTTGGAGGAAACTCTCCTCCTGTCGTAGCCGATGGCGTCAGTGTCAGCGATTATGCAGATCCCTTGCCACAAGCTTTGATTTTGACAGCCATTGTCATTTCATTTGCTGTTACATCATTTTTCCTAGTGCTCGCCTACCGCTCTTATCAGGAACTCGGTACCGACAATATGGATTTGCTGAGAGGAACTGAAGATTATGAGTAATTTACTCCTTTTTCCAATCATCATTCCGTTGTTTTTTGCTGCTATCCTGATGATGTTCCCGAAAAACTTGAAACTTCAGCGCACGTTAGCTGCTGTTGGAGCTGGAGCAGCTTTACTTTCTGCTCTTGTGCTAGTAGCAAAAGTTAATACAGCTGGTGTTCAAGCGGTAACGCTTGGCAGTTGGCCGGCACCATTCGGTATTTCTATGGTGTCCGATCCGTTATCTGCCTTACTGGTGGTCACGTCTTCGATTATTACATTGTTTGTTATTTTTTATAGTTTTCCAACTATTGGCATCAAACGCGAACAATCTTTCTATTATCCAGCTGTGTTATTTTTAATGGTTGGTGTTAACGGTGCTTTCACGACTGGAGATATTTTCAACTTATTCGTTTTCGTCGAAGTGTTGCTAATGGCTTCTTATACATTAATCGTTCACGGCGGCGAGAAACCACAGTTGCGCGAGTCCATCAAATACTTATTGGTGAACATCATTTCATCTGCCTTGTTTGTAGCAGCTGTTGCTTTTCTTTACTCTGTTACTGGCACGTTAAATATGGCGGATTTGGCGGTCAAGATTCCACAAATAGAAGAAACAGGCATTTTGACTGTGATTGCTGTGATGTTCCTAGTTGTCTTTGGATTTAAAGCCGCTATCTTTCCCTTGTACTTCTGGCTACCGGGGTCTTACTATGCACCTCCGATTCCGATACTTGCATTATTCGGTGCTTTGCTGACAAAGGTTGGCGTCTATGCCATCATGCGTACATATACTTTATTCTTTACGATGAATATCGGCTTTACGCATGAATTACTTGGCATTATTGCCATCCTGACAATCCTTGCTGGATGCATTGGCGCTCTCGCTTACTTTGATGTTAAAAAAATCATTATCTATAACATCATTATCGCTGTCGGTGTTATTTTGTTCGGAATTGCGCAGTTAAATCAACCAGGTATTGATGGCTCTATTTTTTACCTGATTCATGATATGTTGATCAAAGCTGCCTTGTTCTTCCTTGTTGGAATTGTTGCGGTCCTTTTTGGCACAACAGACTTGCGACAAATGGGCGGATTGATTAAAACTTATCCAGTTTTAGGCTGGGTTTATCTGGTCACTGCATTTGGGTTAGCGGGTATTCCGCCACTCAGTGGATTCCCAGGAAAACTTTTAATTGTTCAAGGTGGATTTGAAGGCCCGCAGTTTTGGGGCAGTATTATTATTCTAGCAACTAGCTTAATTGTGTTGTTGAGTGCTGTGCGTATTTTTGTCTACGCTTTTTGGGGAGAACCGGTTGAAACCGTTCCTCTAAAAAAATCAGTTTTCAATCAAATGTTCATTCCAACAGTTGTCCTTGTGGCCCTGACAGTGGCGTTCGGGGTCGGTGCGGAACTCTTCATGCCGCTCATTTCAGGCGCGGGTGAAGTGCTGCTGAATCCATCCATCTATATTGATGCGGTATTAAAGGAGTAGGTACCCTATGGCTTTACAAATATTATTGAATTTCTTCCTAGCCTTTGTTTGGATGTTTATGACCGTGTCCTTTAGTCCTTCAGGATTTGCAATTGGTTTCTTGGTGGGCCTTGGCATCATCATCTTAATGCGACGATTCTTTTCACACAGACTTTATACAGCAAGAGCATGGGCGATTATCTCGCTATTCCTCTTGTTTCTTAAAGAGCTTTTTCTATCAAGCGTTCAAGTTTTGTGGATTGTTATCAAACCGTCTATGAACTTAAAGCCCGCTATTTTTGAACTAGAAACAAAATTGACGGAGGACTGGGAAATTACTCTCTTATCCGCTTTGATTACGTTAACACCCGGAACACTGGTTGTCGGCATATCCGACGACCAGAAAAGGCTGTACATCCACGCGCTCGACTTTGATGACATCGACAATGCAGTTAACTCCATCAAAGATACATTCGAACGGGCCATTTTGGAGGTGAGCCGCCCATGATAATGTTTTACTGGGTTTCACTAATTATCGTCAGCATCGGATTTACTGGACTGCTTTTTCGGCTCGTCAAAGGACCGACAATCGCAGATCGCGTAGTAGCCCTTGATGCTATTGGAATCTCGCTCGTTTCAATCATCGCTTTGCTGTCATTGATTATCGAAACAGAATTCTTTTTAGAAATCATTTTGCTGTTAAGTATTTTGTCCTTTATCGGGACTACCGCTTTTGCGAAATTCCTTGAGAGAGGAGAGATTTTCGATCGAAACAATCATCATTAACATTGTCATCATTGTATTAATGAGCACAGGCGTCATTTTTAGCGTAGTAACGGCATTGGGACTTATTCGCTTGCCAGACGTTTATACGCGCACGCACGCTGCCTCTAAGAGCTCGACACTGGGTGTCCTTTGTGTATTGCTCGCTGCTTTTATCCATTTTTGGTTAATCGAAGGCATTTTCAATACACAATTGATTATCGCGATTGCTTTCTTGTTTATCACTGCTCCTGTAGGTGGACATTTAATTGGACGTGCTGCCTATATGTCTGGCATTAAAGTTACCGAAGAAACGGTACGTGACGACATGAAGGATGCAGTAAAAGAAGCAAAACAAGAACTAAGAGATCGTAAACCAACAGAATTATAAAACAAGCCTGCAGGCACTTTGTCTGCAGGCTTGTTTTATAATTTATTGTTCGTCTGCCATCTTCTCAACTAACATAGCCAGTGTTCTAACCATGGCACCCGTACCACCTTTTGGTCCAAGATCGTGAGCTCCATCTGCATCAGAAGTACCCGCAATATCCAAATGAATCCAAGGCGTGTCTCCTGCAAATTCTCCAACAAATCCCCCACCGAAAATCATATGACCATCGCGTCCCGGTGAATTATTCAAGTCTGCCACATTGCTTGTTCGTATGCGTTTTTTATCGCTTTCTGTTAATGGCAAGCGCCAAACAAATTCTCCACTTTCCAGCGATGCTTCAAGGAAAGTCTCAAAAAATGATTCATCGTTTGTTAAAGCGCCAGTTTTGTCTTTGCCTAATGCGACAATAACTCCACCAGTCAATGTTGCCACATCCACAATGCGTGTTGCGCCCAGTTGCTTCGCATAACTAACAGAATCTGCTAGTACTAAACGGCCTTCTGCATCGGTGTTGAGGATTTCAATGGTTTTGCCACTCATCGAAGTGATCACATCATCTGGTTTAAAGGCATTACCAGAAATCATATTGTCGGTTGATGCAATAACGGCAATGACGTTTTGCTGTGGCTGCAATTCACCAATAATTTTCATGGCGCCAAGAACTGCAGCAGCTCCACCCATGTCGCCTTTCATCCCTACAATGCCGTCTTTTGGCTTGATTGAATAGCCACCTGTATCAAAGGTAATTCCTTTTCCGACAAGTGCCAGTGGGTCTTCAAAGCCTTCTGTTGCCTTGTACTTCAAAACAATGAGGCGTGGCTCTTCGACTGATCCTTGATTGACCGCAAGAATCGCGCCCATGCCCAGTTCTTCAAGTTCCGCTTTTCCTAAAATGTCGGTTTCAAAGCCATAAGCTTCTCCAAGTTCACGTGCATATTCACCCATTGCTGTTGCAGTCAAAACGTTTGCTGGCATATTAACAAGCGTTCGCGCTTCATTGACAGACTGTCCGAAAATAGTGCCTACAGTAGCTGCTGCTTCGACGTCTTCTTGTACTTCTTCTGCCAATAAAGTCAAAGTTTCTAACTCTACTTGCGTTTCATTTGATGTCGTTTTGTAATCATCAAAGCGGTAGCCACCCATTGTAATGGCTTCTGCTGCTAAAAAGGCAACATCTTCAGTGGTGATTCTTTCATTTTCAAACGATTCCATATAAATTGCCGCATGTTTTATCTTTTTCTTGGCTAATTCTTTGCCGACCAATCCGAAGCATGATCGGAGGTCTTCTTCAGTTAACTTTTTGCGATCATTCAATCCGACAAATAAAACACGTGGAATCGCTCCTGAAAGTGTGGGATAGGTAATTAATGATTTCAAATCAAATGATAGATCTAGTTTGATCCACTGTTCTAATTTGCCATCAAAGCGCTTAGTGAATTCACTCCACCCTTTGCTGTTTTCGGGATGTCGGTTTAGACCGACGATCAGGATATCAGCTTTACTGTCGTGCGAATGTTGCTGTAGATTGATTTGCATGTAATTCCTCCTTTTTACGTTCTCTTCCAGTGTAGCATTTAATTCGAAATTCGAGTAGTTCGTGTAACGAAGGAAAACATGCTACTGTTATTGTCTAGGATACATCAGGACAACACATTACACAGAAAGGCTGTATCACCGTGTTTATGGTTATTACTTTAAAACGTTTTTCACTTACAAACAACAACTTAACACAACCAAAAAATCGCCAATCCGGATGACCAGATTGGCGATTTCTTATTAAAACATTTGGTAACCCATTTTACGCAAAATTTTCATAATGAACCCTGACGTAATGGCTCCTGCCCAACCAGCAAGTAAGACAGCAAGATCACTGCCTGTCATGGAAGTAATGGTATCTCCTAGCATCGAAAAAGATTCACCCGGATTCGTGAAATAATCAAAAATACCGACATCATCCACAACTAGCAAGATAACGACGGGATAAACAATCCCCATCAACCAAGTCATGCGAAGCAGCATGTTCAACAAAAAGCCGATTCCGAAAAACATAACATAAAAAAGCAACATAGAAATAATTAATTGCACAATTGTAAATGAACTGTTCATCAACTCTAACCTCCGTTATTCCTTTCATCAGTTTACCCGAAAAAACAAAGGCTTTCAATCCAACAGAACAGAGTTCATCGCTTTGTCACTTATGACCGAAATGCGGAAGCGGCCGCTTAGCTCCGACAGGCGTTAGTTGAACTGGCCGTGTGGCATTTCTTCAGCCACACTGCTAGTTCGGCTTACGTCCCGAGGAGTTGGCCGGTGGAACTGAACAATGCGAAATGCGGAAGCGGCCGCTTAGCTCCGACAGGCGTTAGTTGAGCTGGCCGTGTGGCATTTCTTCAGCCACACAGCTAGTTCGACTTACGTCCCGAGGAGTTGGCCGGTGGAACTGAACAATGCGAAATGCGGAAGCGGCCGCTTAGCTCCGACAGGCGTTAGTTGAGCTGGCCGTGTGGCATTTCTTCAGCCACACGGCTAGTTCGGCTTACGTCCCGAGGAGTTGGCCGGTGGAGCTGGACAATGCGAAATGCGGAAGCGGCCGCGTGCTCCGATTCTAAAAAAAAGCAATCGGCATGACTCAACCGATTGCTCTTAACGTGCAGCTTATTTTTTTCCTGAACCCGAACAGCAGGAGCACGTTTCTGAACCACCCAGTCGTAATTGAAAATATCCTTGACCTGAGCAATAAGAGCATTGATCAACGTTTGTAGCCTTTTTGAAGATCGTCATTCGAAACACCTCCTTCTGTTCTTGTTTGTAATATTCTGATAATATAGCACGATGCTTATTAGAGTGCAAGCTAAAAAATAAATGTAACCGCTGTCATTCAAAAAAATATTATTTTCTCGATTTACCTGAAGCATCTACTCTTTTTTAAAAAAGAGTTTGTAGTCCGAATAGCCAAATACTTTACCTGGATCTACGTTCTCAATTGGTTCTAACCCATCTTCTAGTACGTAAGAAACCATTTCTTTAAGCATCACAGAAGCCTCTGCATCATTCGATAATTCTGCAGGCATTAACCAATCTGCTGAATACAATTCGGCTAACTGTGCACGAATTGGCTGTTTTTCATTTTTTGCTTTCAATAAAAAAATGGCCATGTTGTCACTAACTTTTCCTTGAATAACGCCTGAACGAAAACCAATCATCCTGACTACTTCACATTCAATGCCCGTCTCTTCTTTAACTTCTCTTAAGGCAGTTTGGTCAATCGTTTCAGTGCCCTCCACAAATCCCGCTGGAAGCGACCACTTCCCGTGCAGTCCGCCATATCTTTTTTTCACGACTAGCCACTGACCTTCGGAATTTACAACAAGTGCAGCCGCTCCTAGCCAAACATTTCCTCGTTTATTAGTTGCCATGACCATTCTCCTTTTTACTTACATTAGACCAGTCTGTGATACAGACTATCTAAAAACACAATAAGCCCTATCAAGGTACAAAAAAAGCTCCCCGCTAAGGGAGCTTAAACTGTTTATCTTATAAAACGTTGAATTTACCTTTTTTCAAAACAAGCATAGGTCCGCCAATCATGAACAATGCGCGGTTATCAATCATTTTTTTCATGAATGACGCTCTTTTACCTGTTACTTTTTTGCCGAAGACAACACCAATTGCATCGTCATCACCAAGTGAACAAACTGTTCCTTTTAGATCTGGAACAAATTCAATCGTTGTTTCACCATTCATCAATGCTTTCAGGTTTTTCGCTACGCTTTCACCTTGTTGCATAGCAATCTGTGCAGTTGGTGGGAATGGACGATTCGTTTCTTCGTTGATCATTAATGCACAGTCACCAATAATGAAAACATCATCGTATCCTGGAGCACGCAAATCTTTATCGACTTTAACGCGAGCGCGCATGTTTTCGATTGGAGTGGCTTCGATCAAACGGTTACCACGGACACCCGCAGCCCAAACGACCGTACCAGCTTTGATGAATTCAAATTCGTCATCGCCTTTTTTAATTTTAACGCCTTCTGGAGTCGCTTCTACAACAGGTGTACCAATTGAGAATTCGATTCCTTTAGACTCTAGATGACCTACTGCATAGTTGACAAGCTCTGGATCAAATCCAGGCAATACCATTGGTGCAGCTTCTACACAAACAACACGCACTTTTTCACGTGGCACGTCAAACTCTTTGCAAAGTTCAGGTACGCGGTTCGCTAATTCACCAAGGAATTCAATTCCTGTAAATCCAGCTCCTCCGACAATAATCGTCAAACGGCTATCATCTTTAACAGGCTCTGCAGACCATGTAGCAAATTGGAATTCAATATGCTCACGAATATAACGTGCAGCTTTTACGTTGGCAATAGATAACGCATATTTATCGAGGCCTTCAATTCCGAAAGTCTCTCCTTCAAAGCCAAGCGCAATAACAATGTAATCATATGTGAATTCACCATTGTCTGTAGAAACTTTTTTACCTACTACATCAATTGCTTCAACAGTTGCTTGTACAAATTTTACTTTCACGCCATCAATAACATCTTTGATATCGTAACGCACTTGTTCTGGAAGCAAAGTTCCTGCAGCAGCTTCATGGAGCCAAGTACTTTCATAATGATATTCATTTTTGTTGATTAATGTAATGTCCGCAGCATCTGTGCCAAGAACTTTTTGCAAGTTTACTACAGTAGTCAATCCACCGTAACCTGCTCCTAATACTAATATTGACGGTCTTTTCAACACAATCGCAACCACCTTCAAGTCATTTTTTAATCGAATATCGACAAAGCCTTTTAGCCTTGACGCCCCGATAAACACCTATCCTCTATACTAGACCTAAACCCTTCTGATTTCAACTGAATAATGTGTTTATACTAATCCTGTCCATAATAAAAAGCCGGTTTGTCACCGACTTTTAACAATTTTCTGGAGTACCTGCTTTTTTAGCTGTTCGGAAGGAAGTTCCACAGCCACATGATGCAATGGCATTGGGATTTTCTATTGTGAATCCACCACCCATTAATGACTGTTTATAATCAACTACTGTACCTTGTAAAATCGGTGCGTCTTCTTTAGCAATTAGAATGGGAATTCCAAATTGCTCATACCGATCATCTGCTTCACTTTTGGTTTTTTCAAACCCCATACCATATGTCAATCCGCTGCATCCGCCGCCTTTAACAGCAACACGCAAAAAGGATCCTTCTTCTTCGTTGTGACGCATCATTTCTTTAATTTGGAATGAGGCTGCTTCTGTAATTTCTACTACTTCTGTCAATCTGATCACCTTCCTCTAACTCTATCATAGCAATCATTTCTATCATTGTTCAAGCCGTTAACCTTAAATTAAAATGCTATCGAACTAAGAATAATTACTTCCATTTATTTATATAGAAAAAGAGACCTAAAAAGGTCCCTTAGCATTAGAATACTTGTTCTACTTCTACAATTCCAGGAACTTCTTCCACTAACGCGCGTTCAATTCCTGCTTTTAATGTAATGGTCGAGCTTGGGCAGCTTCCGCATGCGCCGAGCAGACGAAGTTTTACGATGCCATCCTCTATATCAACAAGTTCACAGTCTCCACCGTCACGCAAAAGGAATGGACGTAATTTATCTAAGACTTCCATTACTTGATCTTCTAGCAAAGCTTCAGTCATTTATATCGACTCCTTTCATTATAATCATTATAATGTGATTAGCAGGAAAAAGCCACTAATGAATTCACAGGGGGTCCAAATTATGAAGAAACAATTATCGATAGAAGTCTACGGAACCGATGTTATTTGCGCAAGTTGTGTCAATGCACCTTCGTCAATTGATACGTATGAGTGGCTAGAAGCCGCCATCTCAAGAAAATACAAAGATCAGCCATTTTCAATTACCTATATCGATATTGAGAAACCAATTGAGCTAGACCACCAAAAAGATTATGCACAACGCATTATGGACGATGAATTTTTTTATCCTTTAGTAGTAGTTGAAGGTGAAGTTGTTGGAGAAGGTTATGTACAACTAAAACCTGTTTATCGTGAACTTGAAAAACATGGTTTTTCAGAAGTTGAATAAAAATGAGTAAAGGGTTTGGAATAGCCATATTCCAAACCCTTTTTCTTTAGCCATTTACTCTCTTTCATAAAAAACTGTAGACAACTCGAACGAGTTAAGTTTGCCTACAGTCAACATGCTTTAATTAGCCGTTATGCCATTTGTACATCCACAATACGCCGGATTTCATTAAACGAGCAATACGACCAGTAACTGTGCGATCTGCTAAGTAAGCAAATCCTTGTTTTTTCCCTAAAGAACCTAGGAAGCCTTTTAGTTTAATTTCAGGCATTGTTTCAGGCAACGCCTCGCCTTTCCATGTTGCTTTCAATATTTTAACGATTTGCTCTGCTTGTTCTTCTGCTAGCTGTGCAGAAGGTGCCATTGGCAAGGCAGCACAGTCTCCTACCACATAGACATTGCTGTTGTTCGGCAGTTGATGATATTGATTGATGACTACGCGTCCACTAGCATCACTTGCCAACCCTAAATCACGGACTGGCTTGACAGGCTGAATGCCTGCAGTCCAAACAACTGCATCAACAGGAATCGTTTCTTCATGATTATGCAGTAACTTTGGTTCTACTTGTGTGATATTCGAATTCGATACCACATCTACGTTATGTTTTTCAAACCATTTTCTAACGAAATCACTCAAACGTTCTGGGAAATCACGTAAGATTCGTGGACTCCGGTCAAACAATTTAATATTCAAGTCTTTCCGACTTTCACGCAGTTCACTGGCTAGTTCAATCCCACTAAGACCTGCGCCTACTACACCAACTACAGCACCAGCAGGCAGTCCTAATAACTGTTGATACGTAGCACGTGACTTACCAATCGTCTGAATGCTGTAAGTAAATTCTTCAGCTCCTGGTACGTTGTGGTATTTGTCTTCGCACCCTAAACCGATTACTAAGTCATCGTAGGCTATGCGTTCTCCATTCTCCATAAAAATACATTTTTCTTGAAGGCCGATTTCCAGTATTTCTCCGTTAACTACTGTTAGGCGTTCGTGTTCTGGAAACGGTACGCGGACTTCATGGTCTGACTCTGTACCAGCAGCTAACGCATAAAATTCCGTCTTCATGCTGTGGAATGGTGTCCGGTCTATCAAAATTATTTCGGTATCCTGTGGAAGGCTTGACGGCAACAAGCGGAGCAAAATCCGCATATTGCCATAACCGCCTCCAAGTAAGACTAATTTTCTCATAAAAATCTCCTTTAACTTTCATCTGTCAGATCAATTTCTCACATATGAGTATAGCTGATTGTGATAACTTTCACAATGCTTTCACCAGAAATCAATTAATTGACTCCGGCCACAAAAAAAGGTAGGATTTCGTTGTAGTGAGGTGACTTAGAATGAAACCAATTGTTGAATTTTGCATTAGTAATATTGCCAATGGTGCACAAGATTCTTTTGAAAAACTCGAACGAGATCCCAATCTCGATGTTTTGGAATACGGCTGTTTAAGCTATTGCACAAAATGTTCCGAGTCTTTGTACGCACTTGTTAACGGAGAAATCGTCGAAGCAGACTCTCCCGATGAGTTGACGAAAAAAGTTTACGAATTCATAGAGGAAAACCCATTATTTTAAGCCGTTCAAAAACGGCTTTTTTCAGTATATGGAGAAATTGGAACACTTAATTTCTTGGCGCTAAACGACTTAACCCGGCGATGCGGCTTTGTGCTGCATCGCCGGGCTTTTTCTTTTGGCAGTTGTTTTTATAGCTCCCAAAACCCTAGATTTTCAATTGTAAAGCTTGGTGGATGTTCTTTTTTCAATACATAATCTGTGCTACTAACACCTGTATTAACGTGAATGGTATCAATGCCAAAGCGTATGCCCGCTTGAATATCCGTATCATAGTTGTCTCCAATCATCACCATTTCGCTTTTTTCAAAACCCGATTCATGTTGGATGGCTTCTAACATATGAATTTCTGGCTTGCCAATAAACACAGGCACTCTATCTGTCGAAGCAGCTACCATTGTTGTGAATGCGCCATTTCCTGGCAAAAATCCTTGTTCAGAAGGAAAAGCCAGATCTTGATTTGTTGATAAAAAAATAGCTCCTTTGCGAATTTCTAAACAAGCGGTTGCTAATTTATCATACGTAACATTTCGATCAAGTCCCATTAATACGATGCCGGCTTGTTCTTCTACTCGTTCAAGCCCTTCTTGATGCAAGGCTTGATCTAAGCCGTGAGAACCAACTGTGTATACAGTCTTTTTTGGATACCACCGTTTAATGTATTTGGCTGCTGCAATTGCGGAAGACATAATACGTTCTTTTTTAGCAGCAATCCCAAAGCCCGCCATTTTGTCTTGGAGTTGCTGTTGCGTCATAGATGCGTTATTCGTAATAAAAAAAGGTTCAATCCCCCGTTGTTGCAGGCGTTTAACAAAGTCTACCGCTCCTTCAACCGCTTCAGTTCCCCGATAAATGGTTCCGTCTAAATCTAGGCAATATGCTTGATAGTGTTTTCTACTTGTCATCATTTGTCTCCGGTATAAACGCTGAAACTGGACCTAATTCATGAACAAGGTAATGCTCGACTCTCGGTCCAAACGCTTTCAATGATTCAAGATTCGCATCAAGTGCTGCGATAATTTCTTGTTGATCTACTTTCATAAACTCTCGAACTAACATTTTTCGCAAAGCAATGACATCCTTAAACGGCTGATCCATGTCTGCTGTAATTACTTTTTCATCAACTAAAATATCGATTATGTCATCATAACTTCCAGGGTCACGCATAATAAAGCCATCAATCATCGAGTTACCGACATCAATGATCGACTCAATAATGTTTGCCCCGACACGTTCTAGCGCAAGTAAGTCATTAAATGACGTCCATTGCTGCTTTTTTTCGTAAAATTCCAATAAAGCATTCATGTACTGAATCGTTTCAGTAATTTTTCTGCGGTCAATAAAATACATAAAAATACCCTCCAATAGGCGTTTGAAAATCCTCAATTTCTTTCTTTATCATATCATATTGCCCCAAAAAAACCCCCTTGCGGATTACACATCCGCTTCGGGGGTTTGCTGTTCGGGTTCTTCAATTAAAGGAGCTGCTTTTCCACCTTTTTTTATAACGAAATAAGCGCAACCAAAATTACAGTACTCGTAAAGATAATCCTGTAAAGTACTAATTTTTGTATCATAGGTTGCTTTGTGGTTCGTGTCTTCAAAAAAGCCTTTCAACCGCAACTGTCCATAGCCCCAGTCTCCCAAAATATAATCATATTTCGACAAAATTTCGCTATAGCGTCCTGTTATGGCCTCCTCTTTGAATCCTTCTCGGTGATCTATTAATATGTCGTATTCCCATTGATCCAATGTAATCATTTTTCCACCATCCATTAGCTGTTTGTAGCAGCTGCTTGCACTTCTCCGAGGCGCTGACGCTCTTTAGCAGCTGCATTGACTTGCTCATCCGCATGGTAGCTGCTTCGAACCAAAGGGCCTGCCTGGCAATGCGAAAACCCTTTAGTCATCGCAATCTCCCAAAATTCTTTAAATTCCTTTGGCGAATAATATTTTTGTACCATTAAGTGTTTTTTCGAAGGCTGAAGGTATTGACCGATTGTCATGATATCGACATCGTTCGCACGTAAGTCATCCATCACCTCAATAATTTCTTCTTTTGTTTCCCCCAAGCCGATCATTAATGAGGATTTTGTTGGAATTTCCGGATGCATTTCTTTTGAACGTTTTAACAGTTCCAGTGATCGGTCGTACTTAGCACGCGCTCTGACTCTTGGTGTTAAACGGCGTACCGTTTCTATATTATGATTTAAAATATCCGGTTTTGCATCCATTAGACGTTCCAGATTTTCATAGACTCCACCCATATCAGACGGCAAGACTTCGACTGTTGTAAATGGATTGGCACGTTTAATCGCACGGATTGTTTCAGCAAAAACAGCTGAACCTCCATCTTTTAAATCGTCTCGTGCAACTGCTGTAATGACTGCGTGTTTGAGATTCATCATTTTTACAGAGGCTGCCACACGTTCAGGTTCTTGAAGATCCAATTCATTCGGTAGTCCTGTTTTGACTGCACAAAAACGGCAGGCTCTTGTACAAACAGCACCTAAAATCATAAAGGTAGCGGTTCTCCGGGTTCCCCAACATTCGTGGATATTTGGACATTTCGCTTCTTCACAGACGGTATTGAGGTTATTTTCTCTCATCATCTTTTTTAAATCTGTATAGTTTTCATTGGTGTTGAGTTTGATCTTTAACCAATCGGGTTTTCTAAGATGCTCTTGTTTTGTTGACATGCACATCGTCCCCTGTCTATCTGATTTGTGAATGGAATCCTATTGTACTCCAAATGTATCATAAAGGTTTGCTCCTCACAAGTTCACGTCTCTCTTTAAAGACATGAAAAAGCCCAGAAACCAAAAGTTTCTGGGCTTGTAAATTATACGTTATTTGCAGCATTTTTCGACTTGTTCTTTTTGCTGCTACTGACTGCGTGAATGATGCTAGCAGCCAAGCCACCCCAAATAATGACCATGCCGATAATCATTACCACAATTGAACTTACAGTCATATGATACTCCTCCTTTTAATTGCGCTCGTCATATTCTCCCTGTTCTTTATGCCATTTTGCAAGAGAGAATAGAACTCCGAAAATGATTGCAGCGGAAGCAACTGCTACGCCTCCTGATAAGGTAAACATATCTGAGTACCCTTCGTAGTTTCCAGTTTCAGTATCAAACTCTTTCAGAATGTTTAGCTTGAGTAAACCGAACATCATATAACCTAAAACGATTGGTGTAATGATGCCGAGACTGAATTTCCACCAGCCACCCAAATGAATATCCGAGATTTCGTTAGCATGTGCTTTAAGTGTATCTGCTTTGCGGAACACCCAAACGACTAGCACCACTTCTACTAGACCGATTGCTGCAACACCAAATTGGTTGATAAAGTAATCTGCAAGATCCAAGAAGAACAATCCGCCTTGTGTTGCAAAGAGAATTGAAATCAATGCTGCAAGTCCGCCTCCGAAAAGAACAGATTTTCTACGAGAAATACCGAACTTCTCAGAAAACCCAGCGACATAAGTTTCAGTAATTGACATCAAAGACGTCAATCCAGCGAGTGTTAACGACAAGAAGAACAATACGCCGAACAATCCGTTGAATCCTGGAAATTCATTGATAATTTGTGGGAATACCACAAATGCCAATCCAACACCGGCTGTTGCTACTTCACTTACTTCAACACCTTGTTGCGATGCCATAAACCCAAGAGCTGCGAAAACACCGATACCAGCTAATAATTCAAAGCTTGAGTTGGCAAAACCTGTGATAAAAGCGTTATTTGTAATGTCCGACTTTTTAGGAAGATAGCTTGAGTACGTAATCATAATGGCAAATGCGACAGATAAACTAAAGAATATATGTCCATAAGCTGCGACCCAAACCGACGGATCCATAATAGCGCTAAAATCTGGTTGGAAGAATGCTTCTAGTCCTACCAATGCCCCGTCCAGTGTAACTGCACGAATAACTACTGCCAAGAAAATGACGACTAAAGTTGGAATGAAAATCCGGTTAGCCACTTCAATTCCTTTTTTCACTCCTGCAAGCAAAATTCCGAGTGTAATGACCCAGACCAGCACTAGAGGAATAAATACGCCCCAAACAATTCCACCTGTTTGCCCTGGGCTAACTGTCAGTTGCAAAAATTCATTGAATAAGAAATCTTGTGTATCTGTGCCCCATGCCTGATTGATTGAAAATATAGTATAGCGCATTGCCCAAGCGATAATAACGGCATAGTACACAGATATAATGAAGGACACAAATACTGCCCACCAACCAAGCCATTCTAGTTTTTTACCACCCATTCTAAAGAATGATAATGGTGCAGAACCTCGGTACTTATGACCAATCGTAAATTCAAGGATTAAAATTGGTATACCGGCAGTTAATAATGCAAATAGATATGGTATGAAAAAGGCACCCCCACCATTTTCAAAGGCAACATACGGAAAACGCCAAATGTTACCTAAACCTACTGCAGAGCCGACAGCTGCCATGATAAAGCCGGCACGTGTACCCCATTGCGAACGTTCCATCACTCTTCCCCCTCTGTATTCCCATTCTATTTACATAAAAATAGGAATTTTGTTTGTTTTCAGATTATTAACTAATCTAAAAATAGTATACCGAGAGAGCGCTTTAATGTAAAGACGATTTCACAATATAATTCGAAAAAACTATTGCAGCAAAAGTAAAAAGACAGAGAAATAGCTTCTCTGCCTTGATTTCATTATATATTTTGTTGTTTTTCAATAATAGTTGTTCGTTGTGACCAGACAACAAAGAGAACGGCTAACACGGCTAAGACTACGCCTAACGAAATCAATAGCGAACCAGTGAAACCTATGACAATGTACCCAATTGCAGCAATACCTGCAGCGGTTAACGCATACGGTATCTGAGTTAAGACATGGTCCATATGATTGCTTCCCGCTCCTGTCGAAGACAAGATCGTCGTATCGGAAATCGGTGAACAATGATCACCAAAAACCGCTCCTGCTAACACTGCTGATAACGCTGGCAATAATAAGGATGGGTCAGCCTCAATCATAATTGTACCGGCAATCGGTAATAAAATACCGAAAGACCCCCACGATGTTCCTGTAGAAAAAGCCATAACACCCGCTAACACAAACAGTAAAACGGGAAGAATAGCTGTCGGAACATTGCCTTCAGACACAACGCCTGCTAAATATGCACCCGTTTCAAGTAACCCGATCAAAGAAGTCAGCGACCAAGCAAAAATCAAAATTAGCACTGCACCCATCATTGATTTGATACCTGCCCAAATGCCTTTGCCAATCCAGCCCACATTAGCTGTTTCGTTCTTTTTCATTTGCATAACGTATAAGATAATGGACGTTAATGCGCCTAGCACACCACCTGTTAATAAGGAAGCTGGCACATCCGTATTTTCAAAAATCAACCAAATATCAAATACTTGATCTGCGTTCTGATAGCCCGTCCAAATCATTGCTCCTACTGTACCAACGATCAACAATAAAATTGGTAGTAATAAATCTCTCACATGTCCATGTGAATGAGTTGGAAAATCTTCTTTCATTTCACCTGGAATGGTTTTGTTAGGATCAAAAAGTTGACCTTCCGTAATCGCAAGCACTTCATGTTTTTTCATTTCACCAAAATCAACATCACGAATAGCAACAAAAAAGACAATAGCTAGAGAAGCGACTACATAAAAGTTCATCGGTGCCATCCATAAGAAAGCTTCTAATGCGGAATATTCAACAAAAGTTTGTCCTGCTAAAATCGTCGCAATAATCCCAATAATTGCAGCTCCCCAACTTGATACGGGAGAAACGACACAAACAGGCGCAGCAGTCGAATCGATAAAGTATGCGAGCTTAGCGCGTGACACTTTGTAACGATCAGTAATTGGACGTGCAACTTGTCCTACAGCTAAAGCATTGAAATAGTCATCGATGAAGATCACAATTCCAAGAACTACTGTCAGAACCTTCGCCCCTCTTCGCGACTTGATACGTGTGGAAGCCCATTCAGCGAAAGCATGACTGCCTCCTGATAAACTAACGAATGCTGTAATAATGCCAAGCAACAACAAGAAAAGAATGATAAAGACGTTATAAGCATTGAAACCTTCATTCCAAAAAATAATCGTAAATGATGTTACAAGCTCTTGTAAGGCATCAAGTGGTGCAAACCATGTCAATATTACAGCTGCTGCTACAATACCGGTACCTAGCGACAATAGCACACGACGCGTTAAAAGTACCATAACGATTGCAATAATCGGCGGCAAAATCGAAAAAATTGTATTCTCCATAAAAACTCCTCCTAATTTTTGATGGGTGAAAAATGAGATAAAAAAAGCCGACCTCTCCAATTGGATAAAGTCAGCCTTCTACAATTCGTCTGTGCATTAGAACATCAAACAACCCTGTAGCTCCCCATTTAAGCTGTTGCTCAAATGACAGTGACATTCTTATTTAGAATGACCCCAATCCATCTTCTTAGACCTAGAAAATCGATTTCGGCAAAACTTCCTTTCAGATGCGTTCAACGCGGTCAAACTCGCGCATCTTACTGATCAGTCCTGCAGCCTCTACCCACCAATATATATTTCTTTATTAGCATAGCCCAAAATCACCATAAAATCAACTGCGTTTATATTCCGAATAGGCCTTCTACTTCAAGGCTTTGCTATGAAAATACTCGCTAAACACATCACGCAGAAACTCTGGCATAAAATATGTCTTAGCCGCTCTTTTTAAGCTTGGGAAAAAGTAGCCAAACGTTAACATGTCTAACGTAACCAACCGGTAAGTTTGATCGTGCACTGCTAGTTGCCCATTGATATAAAACCGGTGATTCATAATTTCCATATTCAAATGAATCATCTTGCCAAATACCGCGCCGCGGAATCCCATTCCTTTTAACTCGAGCTGTGGCCATTCTGAGTTCAAAGACTGCAAATAAATCTCCTTTAACTCTGCTCCGCTTAGCTCGACAAGACAAGGGTTGATTGGATGAGGCAACATTTGATGAAAGTTGTAGCGAGTCATCGCACCTTTTGCCATATCTTCCATAAATATTCCGGCATTAAATAACGCACAATCGGCTTCTGTAAATTCAATCAGCGCTTGTCCAAACAAAGTTGCCAGCTCTGAATCTTTAAACCACTTTGCTTTTAGCGTCTTGTCGCTATGAAAAACTAACTCGTTCATTTGTATTTTTCCCTGCTCGATTAGCAGTTCATCAAATCCTTCTTGTTCTTCGCGTAACCGAGACACTTCAACGAGTTGCGCAGTGGTTTTTTCAAATGCTTCTGCTACAGCAATATGACCAACGTAAAAACCGAATTTTCCTGCAGCACCTAGCAAAGTGTTCCCTTGCCATTTGCCTTCATGAAAAACATGATGCGTATGTGCCCCCAAAATAATATTGATTTGTGGACAAAGATCCACCAATAACTCGTCTTCTTTAATGCCAAGATGTGATAAGCAAATAATTAAATCCGTGTGTTCTTCAATTTCTTTTACTGCTTGAATAATAGATTCTTTGGCATCTGTAAGTCGCCAACCCAGTTTATGATAAAAAGGTGTAAACTCTGCGGTTGCACCTACTAATCCAATCCGTGTTCCGTTTGTTGTACGGATAATATGATAGGGCTTAGCCCATTGAGGTCGATTGCCACGCAAATCAAATAAATTTGACACCACCACTTTAAAATCGGCTTGAACATACAAATCAGCAAGCTCTTCTTTTGACAGTGTAATGCCTTCGTTATTGCCAATCGTCACAGCATCGTATTGCGCTTCGTTTAGCAATTGCACATTGCCTTTGCCTGCTGTGCCTTCTGTATAAGGATGCGAACGATCAACATGGTCACCAATATCTAAAATAAGACAGACGTCGCCTTCTTCTTCGTGCCATCTTTTTCGTTCAGCTAAAAACGATTTAATCTGTGGCCAATTTGTAAAATGGCTATGCAAATCATTCGTATGATAAATATGAATAGTTTCACTCATGAAAACACCTCTTTAAGAACTAAATATTCCTTCGTAAATCGATCGCAACCCGAGAATCAAAAGGACAATACGCAAAATGGTCACCAGCATTTCCGAATTCAGGCGCTTGTTTAACTTCGCACCTATTTTCGCACCCATGTATGCACCTGGAACAACGGCTAGCGTATAAATCCATGGCACGTTTCCTAATGAGATATGGGTAACGGAGTTGACAAGTGCTGATAAAAACACCATAAACATAGACGTCCCAATGGCTACATGTGGTGGGAATAAGAACAATAAAATCATCGCAGGCACGATAATTGAGCCACCACCGATACCGAACAACCCTGAAGCCACTCCAACAAAAAAAGTTAATAACAAGGCAAACCAAATTGGATAGCCATAAATATATTCTTTATTTTGATTGTCTATAAACGTTGTTTTACGACCGTTGTCCACGAACCAGCGAACCGATTTGAGCCGGTCGCGCAACAGTAAAAGCAACGATAGAAAAACGAGAAGAATTCCGAAATACAGATTGAATGACGGCAAATCCAAGTTTTTATTAACAAAAGCACCAATGATTGTACCGGGTGCACTTCCTGCAAAGAAAATAAGTCCGCTTTTATAATCGACTGTTCGAACTTTCATATAAGCTAAAGTTGAAGACAAGCCTGTGAAAATCATCATGATGACTGATAAGCCAACAATTTTCTGAGGCGAAAGGTCCGGAAAAAATGCAAAACTGGTGCCTAGAAAAAGTAAAGCTGGAACCAGTATAACGCCACCACCAAGCCCTATCAATGCACCCACTATGCCAGAAGCCACTCCGACAAGTGCCATAACGATGAAAACCATTAAAATCCTCCTTCAAATAAATCCATTTGCTTTGGTGAAAGTCCGTCAAATGATAAATCATTCATATTCTGGAACTCTTTAGCGTCACCTGCTGCATGGCCTCCTGAGTTATTATTAAAAATCACGTAGATCGTTTCTGCTGTTTGCGCCAATAGATTTACAGCACGACTGATCTCGCCCAGTTCTTCTTTATTATAATCATAGAGATAACGAACTTCCCGCCAGTTTTGTCCATGCCCTGGATTTAGCCAGCCATGAACATTGCGACCGTGAATACGAAGTAGCACTTTGTCTGTTCTTGAAGAAATTGGAACCAGTGGAATTGAGCCATCTCCTGCCTGCGGTTCGTCACACACTGTGTGAATCAACTGATTATCCCGTAAGAAGTCCACGGTTTTTTCACTCATCCCATTGGCATACCAGGATTGATGACGAAATTCGATTGCCAGATCAAATTCTTTTAAACGCCCGGTAATCTCTCGAAGTTGATCGACATTGTCTTTTTGGCAATCAAACCACGGCGGAAACTGAAGCAGTACCATTGCCAGTTTCCCAGCTTCTTTTAATGGGCGAATGGATTTTCTAAACGCTTCAAACATGTCATCGCGTGAGTCAAATGGATTTTCTCCACGCAGATGTCCTGTCATTCCTTGATAAGCTTTTACTACAAACTGAAACGACTCTGGCGTTTCTTCCATCCACTTTCGAATATTTTTTTCCGGCTGAACTGCATAAAAGGAGGAATCCAATTCTACAATTGGAAAATGAGCACTGTAATCGATCAATTTATCTGTTTTCTTTGAGCCAGGGCTATAGACATCTGGATGATCTCCCCACCCCGTCAAACCTACATAAATCATCGTCCCGCCTCCATTTCTGGTTATTATTTTATGATAGCATAGAAAAAATAGAACGTCTTTTTTAAAGGGAGTTTCTTTAGATCAATTGAGAGTTTAGGGAGAAAATATTATTTTAGGTTACTAAGATAGCCGTCTAGTTAGAAGTATTTTAATTCCACCGAATAGCATAGGAAGCAATTAAATCTTACAAAACACAAAAAGACTGTCACCAAAAGTCATATTTCATGACCTTTTGGGACAGCCCGTTAGTTATTCGTCTATTAACCGATCGAGCCTTCCATTTCGAACTTGATTAAACGGTTCATTTCTACCGCATATTCCATTGGAAGTTCTTTCGTGAATGGTTCGATAAAGCCCATTACGATCATTTCTGTTGCTTCTTGTTCAGAAACACCACGGCTCATCAAGTAGAACAATTGCTCTTCAGATACTTTTGAAACTTTCGCTTCGTGCTCCAAAGAAACGTTATCGTTTAAGATTTCGTTGTATGGAATTGTATCAGAAGTTGACTGATTGTCCATAATTAACGTATCACATTCAATGTTTGAACGTGCGCCGTCCGCTTTACGTCCAAAATGAACGATTCCGCGATACGAAACTTTCCCGCCTTGTTTTGAAATTGATTTCGAAACAATTGATGAAGATGTATTTGGAGCCAAGTGAATCATTTTCGCTCCAGCGTCTTGATGCTGTCCTTTACCAGCGATTGCGATCGACAAAGTCATGCCGCGTGCGCCTTCACCTTTCAAGTAAATAGCTGGGTATTTCATTGTCAATTTCGAACCGATGTTGCCATCAATCCATTCCATTGTTCCGTTCGCGTCAACAAATGCACGCTTTGTTACAAGGTTAAAGACATTATTTGCCCAGTTTTGAATTGTCGTATAACGGCAATAAGCATCTTTTTTCACAATAATTTCAACAACAGCAGAGTGAAGTGAATTCGTTGTGTAAACAGGAGCTGTACAGCCCTCTACATAATGAACGCTTGCGCCTTCATCAACGATAATTAATGTACGCTCAAATTGGCCCATGTTTTCCGAGTTGATACGGAAATAAGCTTGAAGTGGAGATTCTACTTTAATGCCTTTTGGCACGTAAATAAATGATCCACCAGACCAAACTGCCGTATTCAACGCTGCAAACTTATTATCTGCTGCTGGAATTACTGACTGCCAATATTCTTTGAAAAGGTCTTCGTTTTCACGAAGAGCAGAACCGGTATCTTTAAAGATAATCCCCATGTCTTCCAATTCAACTTTCATGTTATGGTAAACAACTTCAGATTCGTACTGAGCCGAAACACCAGCCAAATACTTTTGCTCTGCTTCTGGAATACCTAACTTATCGAATGTGCGTTTGATTTCTTCAGGAACTTCATCCCATGAAGTTTGGCTCGCTTCTGATGGTTTTACGTAATACGTAATTTCATCAAAGTTTAGTGAACCTAAATCGCCGCCCCATTGTGGCATTGGCATTGAATAGAACAATTTTAATGCTTTCAGACGGGATTTTAACATCCATTCTGGCTCATCTTTAATTTTTGAAATTTCTCTTACAATATCTTCAGTCAGGCCACGTTTAGATCTAAAAACTGATACATCTTTGTCGTGGAACCCATATTTATAATCACCGATTTCCGGCATTTTTTTCGCCATCGTCGTTCCTCCGTTCTATATTACGATTTTTCTTCGTTTTGCACGCCTTTTTCCATGGCTTTCCATGCCAAAGTCGCACATTTGATACGGGCTGGAAACTGAGAGACGCCTTGCAATGCTTCAATGTCACCAAGATCAATCGAATCATCGTACTCTTTGCCAAGCATCATATCTGAAAAAATGCTGGAAAGTTTTAATGCCGTATCAATTTCTTGCCCTTTGACAGCTTGCGTCATCATTGAAGCAGAAGCCATTGAAATCGAACATCCTTCACCGTCAAACTTCGCATCTTTGACAATGCCGTCTTCGACCTGCAAAGTCAATTGGATGCGATCTCCACAGGTCGGATTGTTCATTTCAATACTAACGCTATCATTTTCAAGCGTCCCTTTGTTGCGGGGCGTTTTATAATGGTCCATAATAACACGTCGGTATAATTGATCTAAATTATTAGAAGACATCGTTGAAATACTCCTTTGCCGAACGCAGGCCTTCTACTAAACGGTCAACATCTGACTCGCTATTGTATAAGTAGAAGCTCGCGCGTGCTGTAGCTGAAACTTCCAGCCATTTCATTAAAGGTTGCGCACAGTGATGACCAGCGCGCACCGCAATGCCGCTCATGTCAAGAACAGTTGCAACATCATGTGGGTGAACATCATTCAGATTGAATGTGACAATCCCTGCCCGTTTTTGTGGATCAGTTGGACCGTAAATAGCCAATCCTTCAATCAAGCTCATTTTTTCCATTGCGTAAGCAGCCATTTGATGTTCATGCTTTTCAATTTCATCTAAGCCGATTTCATTGAGAAAATCGATTGCCGCACCTAGTCCAACAGCACCTGCAATAATGGGTGTACCGCCTTCAAATTTCCAAGGCAACTCTTTCCATGTCGAATCGTATAACCCCACGAAATCGATCATTTCTCCACCAAATTCGACAGGTTCCATATTATTTAATAACTCTTTCTTGCCGTAAAGAACGCCAATTCCAGTAGGGCCACACATTTTATGACCCGAAAATGCAAAGAAATCACAGTCAAGTTGCTGAACATCTATTTTCAAATGCGGCGCTGCTTGAGCACCATCAACAACCATTACTGCACCATTTTCATGAGCAATCTGTGCAACTTCTTTCACTGGATTCATCGTGCCGAGAACATTCGAAACATAAACCATCGAAACGATTTTAGTTCGCTCTGTTACAACTGCACGGACCTGCTCCAAGGAAATCGTGCCATCTTTTTCAAGTTCAACGTATTTTAAAATGGCGCCGCGTTCTTTAGCCAATTGCTGCCATGGAATAATATTAGAATGGTGTTCCATATAAGTAATGACAATTTCATCGCCTTCTTGGACATTGGCTCTTCCGTAGCTTTGCGCAATGAGGTTCATGGCAGTTGTCGTTCCTCGCAGGAAAATAATTTCTTCCATCGAATTAGCGTTGATGAATTTCCGGACTTTTTCGCGTGCGCCTTCATAGTGTTCGGTTGCGCGATTCCCGAGTGTGTGAACGCCTCGGTGCACGTTGGCATTATCCAATTCATAATAATTTTTTAATGCTTCAATTACTTGAATCGGCTTTTGTGAAGTAGCAGCACTATCCAGATAAATCAGTGGGTGACCATTTATTTCTTGGTTGAGTATTGGAAAATAGCTTTTTATCTCTTGGTTGATCATTAGCGGACTTTCCTTTCGATAACCTCCGTCAATTGCTTTTTAACGCCTTCGATTGGCAATACACGGACAACCGGTGCCAAGAAACCGTGAATAACAAGACGTTCAGCTTCCTGTTTTGTAATACCGCGGCTCATCAAGTAATACAATTGAAGCGGATCTACGCGTCCAACTGATGCCGCATGTCCTGCTGTTACATCGTCTTCGTCGATTAACAGAATCGGGTTAGCATCGCCACGTGCTTTTTCACTTAACATCAATACGCGTGATTCCTGTACTGCGTTAGATCTTGTCGCACCGTGTTCGATTTTACCAATGCCGTTAAAGATAGCAGAAGATGAGTCTTTCATAACGCCATGCTTCAGAATAAAGCCTTCTGAATCTTTGCCCCAATGAACAACTTGAGTTGTAAAGTTTTGTTTTTGCGCTCCTCGTCCAACGACTACACTTTTGGTATCGCCAAAAGAATTATCGCCGATCAAGTGCGTTGTGTTTTCAGAAATTGTATCGCTATCATTCATCATGCCTAAAGCCCATTCAATACGTGCATCACGTGCTACAACACCGCGACGGTTTACATACGTAATAAAGCCTTCTGCTAGCGTGTCTACAGCGCCGTACGTAATTTGTGCGTTATCTTCAGCAAAAACTTCTGACACGATGTTTGCCAAGCCATTCGCGTGTGAAACTGTTGAGTAATAGTTTTCCACATAAGTTACTTTACTGCTTGTATCCGCAACAACGATAACGTGGTTAAACAATGACGCTTCTGCATCATCATGATAGAAAACTACCTGTACAGGTTCTTCTACAACAACGTTTTTCGGAACATAAAGGAATGCTCCGCCGTTCATCAATGCAGCATTTAACGCTGTCAATTTGTGCTCGTCCGTTTTCACGCCTTTAGTCATAAAGTATTTCTTAACCAAATCGCCATGTTCACGTAGAGCTGTAAAAATATCCGTCAAAATAACACCTTGTGCCGCAAGTTCATCAGAAACACGTGAAAATGCAGGTGTATTGTTGTGTTGGATATAAAGGTTTTTTTGCTCTAAATCTACGATAGCTTTAACATCTTCTGTTAAATCTTCAAGTGAATCGAACTTTGCACTTTCAACCGTGTGTACCGGGAAATCTGTAAAGTTCCAGCTAAGAATTTTTGTTTTATCTGGTTTTGGCAATGGCAAGCTTTGCGCTTCCCCAAACGAACGAAGACGAAGCTCAGTAAACCATGAAGGTTCACCATTCATTTCTGAAAAAGAGCGCACATCCTGCTCGGTCATTTTTAAATTTGTTTCAACCGTCATGCTAGTCTCTCCCTTCAATTATGCTTGTCCTACAGTCTCGTCTTCAATGCCAAGTTCAGCTTTGATCCAGTCATATCCTTCAGACTCGAGTTTAAGAGAAAGTTCTTCTCCGCCTGATTTAACGACGCGGCCTTGCATCATAACGTGAACATGATCAGGCGTAATGTAGTTTAGTAGACGCTGATAGTGAGTGATAATCAGGCAACCAAAATTTTCGCTTCTCATTTGGTTAATGCCATCTGAAACAACTTTTAATGCATCAATATCAAGTCCAGAGTCAATTTCGTCTAGAACAGCGATTTTAGGTTTGATCATCATAAGTTGTAAAATTTCATTACGTTTCTTTTCTCCGCCTGAAAAACCTTCGTTCAAGTAACGTTGCGCCATTTCTTGTTCCATATCCAAAACTTCCATTTTGCTGTCTAGTTCACGAATAAATTTCATCAATGAAATTTCAGATCCTTCTTCGCGACGAGCGTTCATTGCAGAACGCATAAAGTCAGCGTTTGTTACGCCAGAAATTTCGCTTGGGTATTGCATTCCTAGGAAAAGACCTGCACGAGCGCGTTCGTCAACTTCCATCTCTAGAACGTCTTCACCGTCAAGTGTAATTGTTCCTTGAGTTACTTCATATTTAGGATGACCCATAATAGCAGATGCTAAAGTAGATTTGCCCGTACCGTTAGGCCCCATAATTGCGTGAATTTCACCTGTATTAATTGTTAAGTCTACACCCTTTAAAATCTCTTTGTCTTCGATTTTAACGTGTAAATCTTTAATGACCAAAGTTGACATGTAAATACCTCCATAAAGTTAATGTTGAATGGCGAACCATTCTTAATTAGTATCATTCTAATCTTAACTCATATTCACCTTACTAGCAAATCATTAAACTACTAAAAAAATGACGATAAAACAATTTAGATTGCTGCATTTATCACTTATTTGTAAAAGCCTAGTGTGACAACTGTCACACCTTCATATTTTCAATAAAAGAATCCTAATTGAGAAATTATATCATTAAAAAAGCCAGCATCCGAAGATACTGGCTTCATGTTGTTATATGCTCTGCTTAGTCTCGATGAACCTGCCGCTCGATCTGACTGGCTACTTTTTGGCCTAGCTGATAATCTTGCTCACGACGTTGTTCTACTTCGAGAATTTTGTCCGGGTCATTTTGATATTCGTCAATTCCGAAGCCATGCGCATTTCTAAATGCATGCTCCATTTTATCGGTCTTCTCAATGCCGTTCGATTCAATAATGAACCATTCCTTTCAATCTGTTGATTTAACGCTTACCTTTTACAGTATACCCGATAAAAGAGCAAATAAACACTAAAATAATCAAACTAATCTGAAAACAGATCTTTTGCCTTATACATAACTTCATCAAAAAGCCCTCTGACATTTAGTTGTCAAAGGGCTTTCTACTTATTGTGAAACTTCGTTCTGAATACTAGAACCGGCTAACCCTTGCTCTGTTAGTAATTCATTTAACATCGTATCTGCTTCGGTGAACTTTTCGTCAGCTGCTTCAAAAGATGCATCTTTCGTTAGTTCTTCCGCTTTTATTTCATAGGACTCACGAATAGCTGTGAATGCTGTTTCAATTTGTTCTTTTTGATTTTCTAATACTGCTGGAATTTCCAAGGTCTCAATAGCAGCAGCTGAATCTTTAGCAGAAACAATCGCTGCGTCTGTCATCGCTTTCAGCTCTTCACCTTCTGGTAATAGGTCTTCTGCTTTCATTTTTTCAAATGTGTTCAGATCTACATCAACTGCATTGATCGTATTTGAAATGGTCAGATAAAATCTCATCATGTCTTTCTTAACATCTTTGCTATCTTCTGAACCGGTAGTAGCTTCAGTTGACTCCGCTGATTGTTCTTCTCCACAGCCAGCCAATAATACTGCCGCCAACAAACCAATTGCCCATAATTTCTTCATGGTGTTTCCCCCTATTGTGTAATATCTTCGCTATAATAGCACAGAAATTATCAATAGAATAGACCTTTCAAAATAGCCATAATTGTTCGAATCGATCGACTATTGCAAACTCTTTTGACCATTTGTGAAACGGTCGACGATGTGTGCTAAAGCACCATCTCCAGTAACATTTGCTGCAGTACCAAAGCTATCTTGCGCCATATAAAGTGCGATCATTAATGCGACCATTGTTGCATCAAATCCTAGCATACTTTGCAGCAAACCAATCGCTGCCATAACAGCTCCACCTGGTACGCCTGGTGCTGCAATCATCGTAACACCCAACATTAAAATGAATGGAAAGAAGCTGCTAAATGTCGGCGCTCCACCTGTTAGTAATAATACGCCGATTGCACAGGACACTAATGTAATAGTACTGCCTGATAAATGGATAGTTGCAAACAACGGAACGGTAAAGTCTGCTACGCGTTCGTTAGCTCCTGACTTGCGTGCTTGACGCAATGTGACGGGGATGGTTGCTGCAGAAGACTGCGTTCCAAGTGCTGTAAAATAAGCAGGCATCATCGTTTTTAAAATTGATAATGGATTCTTTCCTTTTAATGCACCGGCTGCCGAATATTGCAGCAACAGCATTGTCCAGTGAAGTATGATAATCATCACAAAGACGACGGCAAACAACGACAAAATTTCAAATACCGCTCCGCCATACGCCATATTGGCAAATATACCAAAAATATGAAACGGTAATAGCGGAATAATAATGTAAGAAATTGTTTTTTCAATAATTGCCTGAAATTCATCAAAAAACGATACCATTGTTTTGCTTCCTGTAGAAGCCATACCAATACCTAGTAAAAAAGCCAAGATCAATGCGGACATAACACCAAAAACAGGTGCCATATCGAGTGCGATAAACGAAGTCGCTAAAGCATGCTCTGGATCTTCCATACTGCTTAAAGAACCCGCTTTCATAAAGTTAGGTAGAACTGTCGTCGCCACGAAGAATGCTAAGATTCCTGCCGCAATGGTGGAAGCGTATGCAACAACTGTAGCCACCCCCAATAACTTACCAGAACCTTTCCCTAGTTTGGCAATTCCCGGTGCAATGAACCCAAGAATGATTAGCGGCACAACAAAGTTTAAAAAGTTACCGAAAATCGTTGTAAACGTCGCAAATACTCTCACTAATTTTTCTGGTGCTATCAAACCAATTAGCACCCCTAGAACGATTGCCACCACTATTCGAGGCAATAAACCAAAATTGAACTTCATGAACCTGTCCCCCTCATATGAACAAATGCTTCTTTTTTATTATTCAAAAATAGCACAAACCACTCGTGAATGTAAGGCATACAAGAAAACGCGCAATATTTTTATTATTTTGAAAATAATAAAAGGGGGGCTGTCCCAAAAGTCATGAGAAATGGCTGATGTCCATTCCGACGGGCGCTTTCCGTGGGCACGGCCTCAGCCGGCTACACCGTCTTCACCATGTGCTGTTTCCCGCAGGAGTCACCGTCTCCATTCCCATCAGCCGTTCTGGAACAAAAAAGGATACAAAAAACCGTTCATTATTATTCGATGCACCAGCGTCCAACAGATACACACTGTTTTATTCCGCACCTGAAAACTAGCGGTTTCCAGCCTGCCCATGCCAAAGACGGTCATCGCGGTCGCAGGTGGCAGCGAAGAGAATTACCCGTATGCGCTCAGGGATGAAAAAGAGCCACGATTCGACTTTCTCATTCCATAAAGTAACTAGCATTCGCCAGCCACTTTCAGGATCCTCTCCAACCAATCAAAAACAGACGGAGAAAAAGAAAATCTTTTTCTCCGTCTGTTTTATTTTTGGGGCTTATGAGACAGCTCCTTTTTTATTCAATCTACCGGTACTACTGAGCCGCCCCATTCTTCTAAAATAAAGTCTTGGATTTCCTGGGATTGTAATACTTCAACTAAAGCTTTCACATTGTCGTTATCTTCATCACCTGCACGCACGGTAATAATATTTACGTATGGCGAATCAGATGATTCTATTGCAATTGAATCTTCTAGAGGACTGATGCCAGCATCAATTGCATAGTTAGAGTTGATCAAGACTGCATCTCCCTCACCTGATTCATATAATTGAACAAGTAAAGCTGCTTCATAGTCTGGCTCAAGCTGTAAATTTTTCGGATTATCAACAATATCACTCACTTCAGCCGATGTTTTATCTACACCTTCTGCCAATGTGATTAAGCCTTCTACCTCAAGCAGCGATAAAATACGACCCTGCTCCGATACCGAGTTGCTCATCAAAATGGTTGCATCCTGTGGTAGTTCATCAAGAGAAGCATATTTTTGTGAATAAACACCGATTGGTTCAATGTGAATCCCTCCAGCATTTTCAAACTCATAACCATTATCAGCTATTTGAGTTTCTAAGTAAGGAATAGTTTGGAAATAGTTGGCATCAATTTCACCAGACTCTAAATCTTTGTTTGGCAAAATATAGTCTTGATACGTTTCAACTTCAAGTTCAATTCCTTGCTCTTCTAAAAGGGGCTTCGCTTGTTCTAAAATTTCAGCATGCGGTACGTTAGAAGCGCCTATGCGTAATGTCTTAGACTCTTCTTCACTTGCTCCACCGTTTCCACATCCTGCGAGTACTAATGCCGTTAACGCTGTTCCTACTACAAATTTCTTCATCTCAATCTCTCCCTTATGTGTTGTTTTATAGAACGGAAAATCCGTTTTTACCGTTTGTCTGCTTTTATCGTGACCCAATCACCAATGTATTGAATGATAAAGACAATGATTAAGATTAAGATTGTTGCCATCAATGTAACGTCTTCACGACTGCGTTGAAAGCCGTCGAGGAAAGCAAGTGTACCAAGACCACCTGCGCCGATAATGCCGGCCATTGCTGTATAGCCGACCAATGCAATCGCCGTGACCGTAATGCCGGATATCAATGCCGGTTTTGATTCCGGCAATAAAACTTTCCAAATGATGGTGCCGGTTGTTGCACCCATTGAACGAGCCGCCTCGATCACACCTTTATCAATTTCTTTTAGCGCAATTAGCACCATTCGTGCATAAAATGGAGCTGAACCAATGATTAATGCCGGTAAAGCCGCATTCGGTCCGCGAATCGATCCCATCAAGAACAAAGTGACAGGAATCAATAAAATGATCAAGATGATAAAAGGAATTGACCGGAAAATATTGACGAATGCGCCAGTCAGCCAATTAACGAGTTTGTTTGCCCACAATTGTTTCGGTGCTGTTAAGAACAAGATAATACCAAGTGCTAAACCAATAACAAATGTAAATACAGTTGATAATGCGGTCATGTAAAGTGTTTCAAGAGTAGCTTCCCACATGCTGTCCCACTTTACGTTTGGAAATAATGATTCAATCATTGTCCATCACCTCCGCTTGAATATCTTCTGAGCGAAGAAATACCAGTGCTTCTTCAATTTCTGCTTGAGACCCTTTAAGCTGTAAGATTAAGGTGCCGTATGCGCCACGCTGCGTATGCGAGATATTGCCTTGAACAATATTCACTTCCACGGCATGACTGCGAATCAATTTAGTTAAAATGGGTTGTTCGGTTTGATCGCCAACAAAAACCAATTTCACCAATTCGCCAGTTGGGTATAATTCCCGCAGGTTTTTGATGGTTTCCTGTGAATCTCCACTGTCGGCTACTTGCGCAACAAAGCGTTTCGTGATTGCCTCTTTCGGTGATTGGAATACATGTAAAACGTCGCCAAGTTCTACAACTCGTCCGCCTTCCATTACAGCCACACGGTGGCAAATTTTCCGGATGACGTGCATTTCATGAGTAATCAATACAATTGTCAATCCCAATCGCTTATTGATGTCTACTAACAAGTCAAGAATGGCATCTGTTGTTTCTGGATCGAGTGCTGATGTCGCTTCGTCACACAACAAGACTTCTGGGTCATTTGCTAATGCCCGGGCAATACCGACGCGTTGTTTTTGTCCTCCTGATAGCTCAGAAGGATAGGCGTTTTCACGACCCGTCAATCCGACTAATTCAATTAACTCCTGTACACGATTTCCGCGTTGTGCTTTTGCCACTCCGGCAATTTCTAGCGGAAATTCAATATTTTCTCTCACTGTACGAGACCATAGTAGATTAAAATGTTGGAAAATCATACTGACTTTCTGACGTGCCTTGCGTAATTCTCCGCCTTTAATCGCTGTGATAATTTGTCCATTAATCTCTACAGTTCCTGACGTTGGCTTTTCTAACCCATTCAACAATCGGATTAAGGTACTTTTACCTGCTCCACTATAACCAATAATACCGAATATCTCTCCATCAGAAATGGATAAGTCCACTTGATCCACAGCTGTTAAAATTGCCTTGCCTGTATCGAATTTTTTTGTCACTTGCTTTAACTCAATCATTCTTCCAACACTCCTAAATCTTAAAAATAAAAAACCCTTCCGCGCATAACTGAGCAGAAGGGCAAACGTATAGTATACGGAAACCAATCTCTCATCGTCCAAAGCTTTCGCTTTGTGTGATTTGGCACCATTTCATTTTCATGACGGTTGCCGGGCTTCATAGGGCACTTCCCTCCACCACTCGTAATAAGAGTTTTGATATAAAATTTTCGGAAAACTTAAGGACTGTATTCTATTTGACTCTTCGCTTGTTGTCTAGATTTCAGACAAGCAATTGGTTTTTTTATCAGAAGACTAATTTACCATGACCGACTGTATTCGTCAACAGGTTTTAACTTACTATACAAGTATGGCACTGATTGAAAAGCATAGATTTTCTCTTTTAGTTTGCCACCTTCTGTTATAAGTAAGCACGGTACACTCTCCACTTCGTAGAGATCCGCTATTTCTTGAACGTAATTTAAATTTGCTTTGCCCATTGGAAGATCCGGTAACAATTCGGTGACGACTGATAGCATCTTAGACGCAACCTGGCAAGTTCCACACATTGGCGCGTACAAATAATAAGCCGTTGATTTATTCGTATTCTTTTCTTTGATCCATTCTTTGTGCGTCCATTCATTCATTTTCTTCATCCCTCTGTTAATAGCTTATTTACCTGGATATTCGCTGTGATGAGCACATCCATCAATATCCGGAGTGGTGTTGCTGCAACTTCTTTATAATTTCGGTTAATGTAAAAATGACGAGCTTCAGGAAATTCACGCTTGACGAGTTTTCTCAGTTTTTCTCCTGAAGAGTCTGCATCTACTAGTATGATCATATCCTGACCTTCGTACGGTAATAGTAACTCTTCCAGTCTCGATGCACTTACTGTACCATTTGTACAAAGAATGGTCACGGGTTCTGCAATGAGTGGTGTAATCCTCGACTTATCACTGAGTCCTTCGACAACAATCACCTTTCCCATAACACTCACCCCATCAAATATAAAATAAGAAAAGTTCTAAGACTTAGTGGTAAAAGAAAACTTTTGTTTTATTGCGATAAAGCTCTTTATATAAGTCGAACTAATGATTTCCACTTGTTGATATTCCGTAAAACAGCAGTGCTTTCGAGCCCACAGGATGTGGATTATGCAACCCGTTCCTTTGCTGAGCCCAAAGCAGTATAGAAAAGTCGGTTTCTTTTACCAACTTATCTAGTTTTAAAATACCAATAGAACAGGCTGACGTCCATTTCCATGACTTATGCGAACTGCTGACAACACTTATCGGTCATAAAAAAAAGCGCCAAGATAGGCGCTTTTCAGTAATTACTCGTTGGTCATTTCTTTGTATTCGTCTGCTGTCATCAATGCATTAACTTCTTCTTCAGAAGGGGCTTCGATTACAACCATCCAAGCCTGCTCGTAAGGAGACTCGTTCACAAATTCTGGGCTATCTTCAAGTTCAGAGTTAACCTCGATTACTTTTCCGCTAATTGGCGCATACAATTCTGAAACCGTTTTAACGGATTCAACACTGCCGAAAGGCTGATCTTTTTTTAGCTCGTCTCCAACTTGTGGAAGTTCAACAAAAACGATATCCCCTAGTTCCGCTTGTGCGAAATGAGTGATACCGATACGTGCATTGCCATCTTCGGTTTTAACCCATTCATGTTCTTTTGAATAACGAAGTTCTGCTGGTGTGCTCATCTTGACCCCTCCAAATTATGTAGTTCATTCACATTCAGTTTGACATAAACAGCCACGAAATACAAGATGGTGCTACTCGCTTACAACCAGCTATTTTGATAATCTGCTTCTTTAAAGCCAAGTGTCACTTTTTTGCCATCCCAAGCCAAGGGACGCTTGATCAACATGCCATCAGAAGCAAGTAGTTCCAATTGCTGGTCTTCGCTCATAGTCGATAACTTATCTTTTAAACTAAGTGAGCGATAAACCAAACCACTCGTATTAAAAAACTTCTTCAATTCTAAACCACTCGCTTGATACATTTGAGCTAATTGTTCTTTAGTTGGTGGGTTTTCCGCAATGTGTATTTCATTGAATTCCACTTTGTTTTGTTCTAGCCAACTTTTTCCTTTACGGCAAGTCATGCATTTTGGATATGCGTAATAAGTAATCACCTTAAAACCTCCCTTTTTTCTAAGCTTACCAAAGAGAAGCCTTGTGGTCGATGAATAAAAACAGGCAACCCCCAAATTAACGGAGTTGCCTGTTTCATAAAACTTCTTACACGACGTATTTCTCTACGTCAATTAGCTTAACAGCAGCTTCACGTTTTTTCGCAATAACGTTATAAGGAGTTGAACGCGTTAATTTGCGCAACGCTGAAAGCATCATGCGTTGATTATCGCCTTCGATAGCCGCGATCAATGTTTCTTTCGCATCTCGCTCGATCTGATCAAACGCTTCTTGACAATAAATTTGTGTATACAACAGTTTTTGTTTTGCTTTTTCTTCACCTGAAGCGGCAATTGCTTTTTCAGTACGCAACACGACAGATTCCATCGCAAAGACGTTGCTGACGATATCGGCAATGTTCACTAGCACTTCTTGTTCGGCCTCTAGTTTTGTGCCGTATGTTTGTGCCGCTAGTCCCGCTGCGAGCAATGCAATTTTCTTCGCGTTTTTCACCAAGTATTTTTCTTGGTCTAATGCATCTGTCCCTACTTCTTCAGGCATCATCATTAACAGCTCTTCTTGTAACTTTTGAGCGTGTTGCAATAACGGCAATTCACCTTTCATTGCTTTACGCAACAATGTACCTGGTACGAGTAACCGGTTGATTTCGTTGGTGCCTTCGAAAATACGGTTAATGCGTGAATCGCGGTAAATGCGCTCAATTTCATATTCTTGCATAAAGCCGTAACCACCATGCAATTGAACGCCTTCATCGACGATATAATCTAACGTTTCTGTACCGAAAAACTTATTTAACGAACATTCTACCGCAAATTCAGCAATTGAATCTGCCACTAGCTTGCCGTCTGCTTGTTGCTCGTCTGTAAACCCGCTCATTCGGTCTTCAAAAAGGCCAACAGTACGGTAAACAGAACTTTCAACTGCATACAATTTAGAAGCCATTGTTGCTAATTTTTCGCGCGTCAAGTTGAAAGACGAAATCGGTGTTTTAAACTGCTGGCGTTGGTTCGTATACGGAATTGTCAATTCCATTGCACGTTTCGAGGCACCAATTGTCCCTACTCCTAATTTATAACGACCAATGTTCAAAATGTTAAACGCGATAATATGGCCACGTCCTGCTTCGCCCAAAAGATTTTCCACAGGAACTTCAGCGTCTTCAAGAATTAACGTCCGAGTTGAAGACGATTTGATACCCATTTTCTTTTCTTCAGGTCCAACAGAAACACCTGGGAATTCACGTTCAACGATAAACGCAGAGAATTTGTCTCCGTCAATTTTTGCATATACAACAAAGACATCCGCAAATCCAGCATTGGTGATCCATTGTTTTTCACCATTCAAGACGTAATGAGTACCCGCTTCATTTAATTTCGCTACTGTTTTCGCACCCAATGCATCAGACCCTGAACTTGGTTCTGTTAATGCGTAAGCTGCAATCATTTCGCCAGTTGCTAGACGTGGCAAATAGCTTTGTTTTTGCTCTTCGTTACCAAAAAGAACGATTGGCAATGAACCAATTCCTACGTGGGCTCCGTGAGTAATTGAGAAACCACCTGCTTTGGACATTTTTTCAGCAATTAGGGCCGAAGCAATTTTGTCTAATCCCAGACCGCCGTATTGTTCAGGAACATCAGCACCTAGAAGGCCAAGCTCACCTGCTGTTTTTAAAAGACGAACCGAATGCTCAAATTCATGGTTTTCTAACTTTTCAACAACTGGCATTACTTCAGTGTTGACGTAATCTTCTGTTGATTTAGCGATCATTTTTTGCTCTTCAGTAAAATCTTCCGGCGTAAACACACGCGACAGGTCTGCATCTTCGATTAAAAAGCTTCCGCCTTTGATCAATGTTTTTTCTTGTTCCATGATGAATTCCTCCTAGTTTTTACTTGCTTATAGTGTTATAGGTTGAAGAATTCGCTTCAAGCGGACGCTTTCCTGGGGGGCCGGCTGAAGCCGCTTCCCTCGCTTTGCTCAGTCCAGGGTCTTCATCTCGGCCTGATCCCCAAGGAGTCGCCGCCTTCCGCTCATTCTTTTAAATTTTAATGGCGAACTTTCTCTTCTTTTGATAGGTATCGAGTTTTAATATCTTTTCGACAGACAGCTAATAGCTTAGGCGCGTCCACGGGCTAGGCGAAGCTATGAGACGAGTGCTTTTCTCGGCTCATGGCGGGAGCCATGCCCAAAGCGGCCGAAGCGACTATTACCCTACGCCTATTCTCTACAGCATTTCAAAGACGCCTGCTGCGCCCATTCCTCCGCCGATACACATGGTTACAACACCGAATTGTTTGCCTTGGCGTTTTAATTCACTCATCATGCGAATGGTTAAAATAGAACCTGTTGCACCTAGCGGATGTCCGAGAGCGATGGCACCTCCGTTAAAGTTGACTTTGTCGATATCAAGACCTAAGTGACGAATAACACCAAGTGATTGAGAAGCGAATGCTTCATTTAGTTCCCATACATCAATGTCATCAATTGTTAAGCCTGCCAATTTCAAAGCTTTTGGAATAGCCACGATTGGGCCAATTCCCATGATTTCTGGTGGGACACCGCCTGTTGCGAATGAACGGAATTTAGCAATTGGTTTGAGTCCAAGTGCTTCTGCTTTTTCGCGGTCCATCACGAGCAATGCGCCTGCACCATCAGACGTTTGTGAGGAGTTCCCAGCTGTCACGGAGCCGCGTGCTGAGAAAGCAGGGCGCAATTTTCCGAGTCCATCCGAATTGGTTCCGTGACGAACACCTTCGTCCATTTCGAACATAGACGTTTTTTCTTGGTATTTATTGTTTTCGTCAACATAAGGTTTTGTTACTTCAACAGGGACGATTTCATCATCAAAGTTTCCAGCTGCAATAGCTGCTGCTGCCTTTTCATGAGAGCGAACTGCAAAGGCATCTTGGTCTTCACGGCTCACACCGTATTTGGTCGCAACTTGTTCTGCTGTATGGCCCATGCTCATGTAATATTGAGGTGCTGTTTCAGCTAGTTTTGAATTGGGACGAATGACGTTACCCATCATCGGTACCATACTCATTGATTCGACACCGCCTGCAATAATGGCTTCGGCTGAACCGACCATAATCCGTTCTGCTGCGTAGGCAACCGACTGAAGACCTGATGAACAAAAGCGGTTAACGGTTACGGCTGAAACCGTATCGGGCAATCCTGCAAGTGCTCCGATGTTACGCGCGATGTTCATGCCTTGTTCTGCTTCTGGCATGGCGCAACCCATGATTAAATCATCGATCGGCCCGTCATAGCCACCAGCTCGCTGTAGCGTTTCTCTGACAACTAAAGCACCGAAATCATCCGGTCGCACAGTCGCTAAAGAACCTTTTGTCGCTTTTCCGACCGGTGTTCGAGCACTGGCCACGATTACTGCTTCACGCATGTGTATTTCCTCCTTTTATCCTCAACGATTAATTACGTAATGGTTTTCCTTTGACCAGCATATGTTGCATACGTTGCTGGGTTTTCGGTTCTGCGACTAGGCTTAAGAACGCTTGGCGCTCAAGATCAAGCAAATATTGTTCATCTACTTTTGTGCCGTATGGAACTTTGCCGCCTGCTAGAACAAATGCTAGCTTTTTAGCGATTTTTAAATCGTGTTCGCTAATATAGCCGGATATAAACATACCTTCTGCACCTAAAAGTAGCGTTGCATAGCCAGGTTCACCGGGAACAGGCACTTTTTCACGTAAAGGTGCTTGATAGCCATTTTCATATAATGACAGAGCAGCCTGTTTGGCATCGTAAATTAAATGGTCACTATTGGCGCTAATACCATCTACAAAGTTTAAGAAGTTATTTTCACGTGCTTCTTCTGCTGAAGTCGAAACTTTTGCCATAGCTATTGATTCGAATACTTTCGTTGCGATGTTTTGATAATCGACTGTTACACCATTCGGTAAGCCTTTTAATTGTTTCATATAAAGTTCTTTGTTTCCGCCGCCGCCAGGAATTAATCCCACGCCCACTTCGACAAGACCCAGATACGTTTCCATTGAAGCTTGAATGTGTGCGGCCGGCAAGGTTACTTCTGCACCACCGCCTAGAGACATACCAAATGGTGCTGCTACTACCGGTTTGTTACTGTATTTGAGTTTCATCATGGCATTTTGGAACGTTTTAATCGTGAAATCGAGTTCGAACATATTATCATCTTGTGCTTCCATCAAGATCATGCCGAGGTTGGCACCGACACAGAAGTTTTTGCCTTGGTTCCCAATGACCAGTCCTTTGAAGTTTTTCTCGACCTCGTCGACCGCGAAATTAATCATTTGCATAATATCTAAGCCAATCGCATTTGAACGTGAATGGAACTCTAATAACGCAATCCCATCACCTAGATCAATCAAACTAGCACCCGAATTCGATTTGATAACGCCGTGTTTTTTCTTATAGCGCTTTAAATCGATTACTTTCTCATTTACCGGGACAGGCTGGTAAGTTGTGCCATCAAAGAAGTACACATCGTTATTTTCTTCTTTATAGAAAGTTTCGTTTCCACTGTCTAGTAAAGCTTGTGCAAATGCTGGAATAGTGTGGCCTTGTTCTTTCATTTTATGGACTGATTTTTCAACACCAATGGCATCCCAAATTTCAAATGGTCCTTGTTGCCAGCCGAAGCCCCATTTCATGGCATTGTCAATGGCAACAATATCATCAGCGATTTCTCCAGTTAACTCAGCCGAATACAAAAGTGTCGGAGCAAGTATGCTCCAAAGCAATTCACCGGTGCGGTCTTCTGCATACACAAGCGTCTTCATTTTAGCTGCAAGACCTTTTTGCTGTTTCGCGAGTTCTTGTGAAGGCGTTTTCAATTTACCGGCTATGCGGTATTCAAGCGTCTCTGGATCAAGTTCTAAAATCTCTTTGTCTTTTTTCAAGAAGAAGCCCTGTCCCGACTTTGCTCCTAACCAGCCATTTTGCACCATTTTCGTCATAAATTCAGGCGCTTCAAAAACCTTTTGCTCTTCTCCTGAAGTTTGATCATGGACATTTTTGGAAACATGCATGAACGTATCTAGTCCAACAACATCAAGTGTACGGAATGTTGCTGATTTTGGACGACCAATTAGTGGACCCGTTACCGAGTCAACTTCTCCTATTGAATAGCCACGTGCCATCATTTCACGTAACGTAACCAATAGACCATATGTACCGATTCGGTTAGCGATAAAGTTTGGTGTATCTTTTGCAATAACTACACCTTTTCCTAAACGATTTTCCCCAAATGCCGTCATGAATTCGACAACTTCTGGAGCAGTCGTTGTCGCAGGAATGATTTCTAACAGCTTCAAATAACGTGGTGGATTGAAAAAGTGAGTTCCTAGGAAATGTTTGCCGAAATCCTCCGAACGCCCTTCGACCATCGCATTAATGCTAATACCCGATGTATTTGAAGAAATAATGGTGCCATCTTTTCTAACGCTATCAATTTTTTCATATAATGATTTTTTTACATCCAGGTTTTCGACAATAACTTCGATAATCCAGTCGATGTCTTTTAATTTATCCAAATCATCTTCCAGATTTCCTGGTGTGATTAGTTGAAGATTTTTTTTAGCTGTTAATGGAGCTGGTTTCTGTTTAAGTAACTTCTGAATAGAGCCGGTTGCAAGTCGATTACGGACCACACTATCTTCCATAGTAAATCCTTTTGCCTGTTCTTCTTTTGACAATTCACGAGGAACAATATCAAGCAATAATACAGGAATTCCTATATTTGCAAGGTGCGCTGCAATTCCCGAACCCATAACACCTGAACCGAGTACAGCCGCTTTTCTAATTTGGTAAGCCACTAGCAAACCCTCCTTGTTTTTTTGAATGAATACTCATTCATTTTTAGTTTAAAAAAATAGAACGTTCTCCTATGTCTCTTAGTGTAAGTTATTTTCTCTTTTTTCGCAATATTTAATCGCTAAAAAATCCCTTAATTTTTCAGAAACAAATTCTTTGCCATTTTATAAATACACGGTAAACTGAAAGGGAACCTATAAGGAGGCCATCTAAATGAAATCACTTTCTACGAACGAACAATTTAACGAAGCTATAAACGGCGAACAACCGGTAATCGTAAAATTTCAAGCTGGTTGGTGCCCAGACTGCAGAAGAATGGATATGTTTATCAATCCAATCGTCGAAGAATACAACCAATACCAATGGGTAGACGTTAACCGCGATGAACTTCCAGAACTTGCTGAAAAATATGACGTAATGGGTATTCCAAGTCTATTGATTTTCAAAAACGGCGAGAAAACAGCTCATCTTCACAGCGCTAACGCAAAATCACCTGAATCTGTTACAGAATTTTTGAACGACCAAAAAGAGTAGGCTCATGCCTACTCTTTTTTTCTCTACTAAAATTTTCAAGCGTCTATCATATGTTTCATTTAATAAATTCATACTTACTACAAGACCCTGGAGGTATATAGATGGATCCACAGCAGGAAATAACCCATTTAAAAGAACAACTGCTTTATTATGAAAAGCTAATCAAAAATATGTCTGCCCCGATAATTCCATCAGTTGTTCCAAAGACCATTTTAGTACCAATCGCTGGTTTTATTTTTTCAGAGCGCTTTGATTTGATTCGTACAACTGTATTAACCTACGCAGAAAAGCATCGCGATACTGAACGTGTCATCTTTGATTTTACTGGTGTGACAACTGATAACTTGATGGAATTCGACTATGACGGATTAGCAAGTGAACTGAGCCAGTTGAATTCTACTCTGAATTTAATGGGACTGCGTGCTATTTATGTCGGATTTAATCCATTGTTTGTACGTGAAATCGTCCGGGCTGGCATCCAAGTCGAACTGGAAGTTTATACAACATTCAAAACTGCTCTTGAACGTTTGCTCACTGAAAACAAAAAATTAACGACTACGTGATAAAACTAATTGTTAGAAACTCCGTGGAGGTAAAATTGCCATGAAAAAACTCATCGCTTTTCAAGGTCTTTCCCAACATGATACAAGTATTCTCAAAAAATATCGTTCTTCTGCGTGTGGACCTGTGACTATTGCTGCCATTATGCACTACCATGAAGAACTTGATATTGGTATCAATCAACTGTATCAACTTCTCGGCTCTACACGCATCGGGTTGTTTACTTGGAGACTATTGAAAAATTTTCAGAAGCTCAGCGGCAAACGGTATGAGGCAAAAAAAGTTCTCGATATGTCCGAGGTAAAAGAAGAATTGTTGGCAAATCGACCGCTTGCTATGAAGTTTGACCGCTACTTTACTTTTCGTTGGTTTTCTAAACCGCTATATAGCTACCACTGGGTCCCGTTAATTGGTTTTGAGGAAAAGTCAGCTGACCTTGTTCTCTATTTTCACGACAACGGACAAAAAAACCGCCCCAGCAAAATGCGGACGGCTTCTTATTTAGCAAATCAACACGTGCTGACCTTTGTGAAAATTACGCCCAAGGATCGATCGTAACTTCGGCATTTTTTTCGAGTTGTTTAGCCAGTAACAATAATTGTTGATCGCGACATAACTGTATATGGTCATTGGTGTAGCTAGGAACAACAAGTTCATCTAGCGGCATATCCAACTGGATGTCACATTTGATGACAGCCAGTTTTTTTGATAGCAGCAGCATTTCTTTGTGTTCTTCAATTTTCTTTTTCTGTGCCGGTTTTAATTCGTCGATGGCTCTTAGTACACCATCAGTCGAGCCGTACGTTTGAATCAGCTGAAGCGCCGTCTTCGGTCCAATCCCTTTAACACCAGGATAGCCATCGCTTGGGTCACCCATAAACGCTTTAACGTCGGCAAACTGCGAAGGTTGAATGCCATACTCTTCAATAAATCGCTCATCAGTATAGACATCGTAAACGTGAAATCCTTTTTTCATAAACGCAATTTTGACAGAAGGCGATAATAGTTGCAGCATATCTTTGTCACCGGTGATGATGGTAAAGTCGACTTGGCCCTGCCATTGCTTTGTAAATGACCCGATAAAGTCATCTGCTTCAATCCCCGCTTCACCATAATTTTTCCAACCCAGTTGCTCAGAAATTTCTTGTGCCCAGTCAAACTGATGCACCATGTCTTCTGGTGGTGCCGGACGATTGGCTTTATAGCCATCGAAAAGATCTGTACGGAAAGTTTTAGATCCCATATCCCAGCACACGGCCATATGTGTCGGCTTCATCATCGTTTTAGCCGCTAGCACGTGTCGCGTAAATCCTTGAACGCCATTTGTCGCTAATCCTTCTGTTGTGCGGAAATATTGGTTGACTGCTGAGGTTGCAAAAAACGACCGGAACAAAAGAGCCATTCCATCTATTAATAACACATGTGGTTTTTCCATATAAAAATCCTCCATCTTTTTATTGCTTCCCTTCTATTATAACGTCTATGTATTGAAAAAACCGCCAAAGCGGCGGTTTTAACGTTTGCGTTTAATTGCTTTGTATTCAATTGTTACTGCTTTATAGAAGGATGTCATCATGAGTAGGATAATAATCGAGAACGGGAACGCCGCGATGATTAGCACCGTTTGCAATGTATCCAGTCCACCTGTCGAGAGTAAAATGACCGCGATAGCTGATTGTGCAATCCCCCAAGTTAATTTTACTGTGTTTTGAGGATATAACGATCCACCTGTTGTTTGCATACCGAGAACAAATGTTGCCGAATCGGCAGAAGTAACAAAAAACGTGGTGATTAAGAATACGGCAATAACAGATAAAATCACGCCAAACGGCAATTCATTAAATACAGCAAACAAAGTTTGCTCTGTCAATAATCCAGTCAAATCCACTCCGCTTTGTTGCACATCGATTGCTGTTGTGCCAAAAGCCGCAAACCAAAGGAAACTGATAAACGTTGGAATCATCAATACGCCTAGTAAGAATTGACGAATTGTCCGACCTTTGGAAACACGCGCGATGAAAACACCAACAAATGGAGACCAAGAAATCCACCAAGCCCAGTAAAAGATGGTCCAGCCATCAATCCACGCACGATTTTCGCCATCGATTGGGGCTGCACGGAAACTCATTTCAACGATGTTTTGGAAATACGTACCGATTGTGTCAGTAAACATATTCATAATCAACAAGGTTGGCCCAAGAATGATAACGGCTAGCAATAGTACAACAGCTAACACCATATTGGTATTTGACAAGTATTTAATCCCTTTGCTTAGCCCAGACCACGCTGAAATCATAAACAATACCGTCACAATAGCAATGATGACCAATTGAACAGAAAAACTATCTTCTGGTATTCCATCGAACAAATACGCAAGACCACCGTTTATTTGGATAGCGCCAAAGCCAAGAGTCGTTGCGACACCGACAACTGTTGCGAAAACCGCAATGACGTCAACAAACGTTCCCCAAGGCCCTTTCATCTTGTCTCCAAATATTGGTTTTAACGTTGCCGAAATCAAGCCAGGTTCTCCTTTTCGGAACTGAGCATATGCAAGTGCTAATGCCACAACGGCATAAATCGCCCATGCATGAATACCCCAGTGGAAAAAGCTGAATCGCATTGACTCACGCATCGCTTCAGCGGTTCCAGGTTCAGCGGTTGCTGAATCAATCGCGTAATGCGACAGCGGTTCTGCCGCTCCCCAAAATACCAAACCAATTCCCATTCCTGCTGAAAACAGCATGGCAATCCATGTTCCAAATGAAAACTCAGGCTTGTCTGAGTCTTTCCCTAATTTGATTTGCCCCATCGGACTGATGAGGAAAAACAAACAGAACAAAACGATGATGGAAACAATTAATAAGTAATACCATCCGAACGAAGTTGTTAGGAATGATTCTATATTCCCTGTAACTTCTGAAAAACTATCAGGTGCAAGTGCGCCAAAGCCAATGGCTAACAATACGAGCGCAAGTACAATCCAAAATACATTGGTTACTTTTTTCATATAGTACCTCTCCTCTTCCATTTTTATCGCCGCTTTAACGGTCAGTAGATTCTTGCAGCCTGTGCAAGATTCCGCTGACCGCTAAAGTCCGAATTGATGAACTAAAAAACAGCAGAGGATGAAGACCCCCGCTGATTGAAGTTTATCTTTATCACAAGTGTAAAGGATACGGAAATTTTCGGCTCCTGTCAAACTAGCCGGGCTAAAAAAAGAACCTGAAAGAAATCAAAATAAGATTTCTACAAATTCGAAAAATTATTAAACAGCCCATTAAATTACCATAGCAGGAATCGCTTGAATCCATATACAGCCGCCTTTACTAGCAGAATCCTTGTTCAAAACTAAACAACTGGTTTTGCCGCATAAAATTCATTTCTACGCGCCTCCTGTCCATCTATTTATTAAAAAAAAAATCAGATTCACAAGGAATCTGATTTTCGTTGGTTTATAAATTAATGGTGACTTCTGCTTTTTCGCGAAGTTTTGCGATTAACGCTTGTGTGGCTTCACTTTCTTTTTGCGCCTTCATTTGCTCTTCAATCTGTGGCTTGACTTCTTCAAATGCTGGAATTTCTTCGCCACCCGACTCTTCTTGCTGTGCTTTTGCTTCATCATAGTAAGTTTGTAGTTCTTTATCCGTTAGTTTGATTTCGCCAGTTTCTGATGCAACCAGCTGATCAATTTTTACTTGCGATTCTACTTGAGTCATTACTTCTTCTTTAGAAACGCCTTGCTCTTCAAGTGCTGTCAATAACTCATCTGACGACTTAAGGCCATTTTGCTGAGCCAATTCTTCTAACGCTGTATTGATCTGTTCTTCCGTTGCCGATAACTTTTGGTTTTTCGTTTCTTGAACAAGCAATTCTTGTGCCACTAGGCTTTCAGCAACTTGCTCTTTTAACTGAGTCTGATCGACTTCTTGACCAGACATTTGTGCTTGCATCGCCATTTGTTGGAATTGTCCAGTATAAGTCGATTCAAATTCTTTTTTATCGATTTTTTCTCCATTTACTTCTGCTACGACATCAGGAATGTCTTTCAAATCAGGTTCAGGCATTTCTGGTTGCTCCGCGCTTTCTTGATCGGTTGCTACCTCTTCTTGCGGTGTTTCTTCACCTTCTGTTTCTTTAGCAGTATCATCACCACAAGCAGCTAACGCTACCATGGATCCTCCAAGTACAATTGTTAAAAACCATTTTTTAATCATGGGTATTCTCCCTTCAAACATAATGTGGATTATTGTAGCACACTCTGTAGAGCTGTAAAAACAATAACCATTGCACCTTGTCTATTAACATTATTTAGAAATAAAAAAATTCTACATTATTCAGCAAGCTTTTCTTATATAAACACGCTTACCATCATTAGACTCCCTCAAAATAATCAGTTGCAATACGAAAGTCATAGATCTTCGTAATTTTTTGATTCGAATCACTTCTACTTTAATTTTAACTAGCTCTTACTTAATTTTAAAAAGTCAGCCATTATTTCAGCACTCCCTGGTGTAAACACGAACAATGAAAATGCAATAAAAACGATCCCTATAACGCCAAATTCGATGCGTATCGGTAACTGAAACCGCTTTTCATGATGACTCCGGAGAAGAGTAAACTTTTTCCTGTAAGCAACATCAAGAAATACCTAAACTCCATACGGACACCTCTTTTAGCGTCATATGGTAATAGGACGTTCGTGATTGGTAGAGGTTCGATCTATCTTAAATAAACAGAAAGTCAATGTTGGGCAGGAACCAAAAAACGCCAAAACCAGTAAAGGTTTTGACGTTTTTTATCTCACTATGGAGACGGCGGGAGTCGAACCCGCGTCCAGAAACTCCGCTACTTAAGCATCTACGCGTGTAGCTCATCTATTAAGGTTTCATGCGCCATTCTGCCGATAAGCAGGCGTCCTGGGCACTAATCTGAGAATCTCTCCCGGTTGCCTCAGATGGCAGCAAACGGTGTATCCCACTAAAGTTGAGCTTTACCTAGCCACATGGGCGACGGATAGATAAAGCAGATCCGAGCTTACGCTGCGAATGCTAGGTTTTGGTTTGTTTTGCCAGTTGTTATAAGTACGTTTGTGACGGAGACGACCCTCCGACGCGCAACTCAAGCCCAGATCATCCCTGTCGAATCCGTAACGTCCCCTTATTAAAAGAGACACGGAAGATGTATAAACAGCTTCATGTGCTATATCCTTATTATAAGGCAACGAAGGTCAGACATCAAGCCCTAGCGGTTGTGTTCTTTTATTGCTCGGGCAATGTCGCGTTTCGCATCTTTTTTCTTCAAATCTTCTCGTTTGTCGTAGTTTTTCTTACCCTTACCGACACCGAGTAAAATTTTAGCAAAGCCGTCTTTCAAATACATTTTCAGCGGAATAATCGCGGAGCCTTGCACTTTTGAGTGCGCCAGCAAATTAGCAATTTGCTTTTTATGAAGCAATAGCTTACGCGATCGTGTCGGATCGTGGTTAAACTGATTTCCCTGATCATATGGGCTAATGTGCATATTTGAAATCCACGCTTCACCGTTACGAATTCGGACGAACGATTCTTTTAATTGGACTTTGCCATTTCGTGCAGATTTAATTTCGGTTCCCTGCAAGACGATACCTGCTTCGATTGTTTCTTCAATGAAAAAATCAAAACCGGCTTTCTTGTTTTGGGCAATTACTTTGCCTTCTCCTTTGGCCATGTGGTTTCACCTCAGCTAGATTCAAAAAGCGGCCCTCGAGCCGCTATTTTATTTTTTCTTGTTGCGCCCTTGCTTTGCTGCGCCTTCATAGAACTTTTTCTTGGCATTTTTCGGCTTGCGTGTAGGTCCGCCGCTTTCTGGCTTTTTGCCATCACGTCTTGGTTTTCCAGCGCCGTCTTTTTTACCAGCACGGATTACTTTCGGCTGATCTTTTCTCGTACGACGAGGTGTTTGTACCATGCCAACAATTTCAAAATCAATGGATGACTCTTCTGGTTTAACACCAATTACTTTGATTTCAATTTCGTCACCAATACGGAATTGGCGATTGGTACGTTCCCCAATCATCATCATGCTGCGATCATCAAAGCGGTAATAATCATCGGTCATGTTAGACACGTGAACCAACCCTTCAATGGTATTCGGTAATTCAATGAATAAGCCAAAGTTCGTTACTGAAGAAATAATCCCGGTAAACTGTTCCCCGATTTTATCAGCCATAAACTGTGATTTCTTCAAAGCATCGGTATCGCGTTCTGCTTCTACTGCTCGGCGTTCACGCTCGGATGTATGGGTCGCAATGTCATCCATGTTCGCATCCCAACGTGCAATCGTTTTCTGAGACAAATCTTTTTCGATCAAATACGTGCGGATCAAGCGATGGACGATCAAATCCGGATAACGACGAATCGGTGAAGTAAAATGCGTATAAAATTCAGTCGATAAGCCAAAATGTCCTAAGCTTTCAGACGAGTATTTCGCCTGTTGCATTGAACGCAACATCATCGTAGAAATGACTGGCTCTTCTGGAGTTCCTGCAATCGATTCGACGATTTCTTGCAATGCACGTGGGTGGATTTGTGTACCCGAACCTTTGACCACAATACCAAAATTTGTAACGAATTCGAAAAAGCGTTGCAGTTTTTCCGGTTTTGGATCTTCATGTATGCGGTAAATTGCTGGTACTTCTAGATGATGAAAATGTTCTGCTACTGTTTCGTTAGCAGCTAGCATAAACTCTTCAATTAGACGTTCAGCAATCGTTCGTTCGCGAACAACTACGTCTACTGGGTAGCCGTTTTCATCTACTAATACTTTTGATTCTTTGAAATCAAAATCAATGGCACCTCGACGCATCCGTTTCTTACTCAAGACTGCTGCTAGTTCTTTCATCAATTCGAACATGGGCACCAATTCGCTGTACTGCTCTTTTAGTTCTTGATTGTCTTGCTCAAGAATTTCATAAACGTCCGTATAGGTCATACGTGCGGATGTGTTAATAACACTTTGGAAAATATCGTGAGACTGCACTTCACCTTGGTCATTGAAAATCATTTCACAAGACAAAGTCAAACGGTCAACTTGTGGATTTAATGAACAAATACCATTCGACAAGCGATGCGGAATCATTGGAATCACACGGTCAGTCAAGTAAATACTCGTTGCACGGTCATAAGCTTCACGGTCCATTGGAGACCCTTCCGTCATATAATGGCTAACATCTGCGATATGCACACCCAATTTGTACGTACCGTCTTCGTATTTTACAACTTGAACAGCATCATCCAAATCTTTAGCATCCGCTCCATCAATCGTTACAATTTGCTCGTTACGTAAATCACGGCGATCCTTAAGATCTGCCGGGTCGATTTCGTCTGGCACGTTGTTCGCTTGTTCTAAAACATCAGGCGGAAACTCCGTTTCAATGCCATATTTATGAATAATCGAAAGAATGTCAACGCCTGGATCGTTTTTATGACCCAAAATTTGCGTCACCATACCCGTCGCAGACATTCTGCCTTCAGGCCATCCCGTGATTTCAACTACTACTTTATGGCCATCAACAGCACCTAACGTATCACCTTTAGCTATAAAGATATCCATATTCATTTTTTTATCATCTGTTACGACAAAGCCAAATCCTTTGTTTTCTTGGAATGTACCAACAGCTTTTGTCGTTCCGCGTTCAAGGATTCGAATAATCGCGCCTTCGCGTCGATCACCAGATGACCCTTCTGAGACGCGAATCATAACTGTATCTCCGTTTACCGCACCATTTACTTCCGTCGGTGGAATAAACACATCGTCCAAGCCCGCTTCTTCAGGTGCCACAAAACCAAAACCTTTTGGATGCCCAATGAATTTTCCGCGCATCAAATTCATTCGTTCTGGCACACCGTAGCGGTTTGATCTTGAACGGATAAGTGTTCCAGATTCTTCCAAACGAACCAAAGTTTTGACCAATTTCTCGAATTCATCGGCATTTTCAAAACCGAATTGCTCTTCTATTTCCTGTACAGTCAGCGGCTTATATGCTTCTTCACGCATGAAAACCAATAAGCGCTGTTCTAATGAACTTTCGGGATTCCCCAAATCTAACTCCTCCTTTATGACCGTTCACACACTCCAATCAAGTGATTCGAAAAATGTGAAAATGTCTTCGTGCAATTGCTTTTTCTCTTTATCAAGCGTAATGACATGCCCTGAGTTTTCGTACCATTTGATGTTTTTATCGGTTGATTCCGCATTATCGTAAATGACATTAGCCGAATCTGTATTAATCACCGTATCCAGTCTACCTTGGGCAACGAACAAAGGCGCATAAATATGGTCTACATGTTCTTTGACTTCTTCAACCAAGGCGCGTAAATCGGCTAACGATTCCATCGGCTGCTCTTTCAATGCCTGCATCTCTTTTTCGATAAGCTCAGCACTTTTCCCTTCAAATCCCTTGTAATCGCGTGCATATTTTAAAACACCTTCATACATGAGATCTGTAGTTTTCATGTACATAGGTGCACACATCGTGACAATTCCTTTAATAGGTTTTGTATACCCTAATTTCAGGCTAAATACGCCACCAAGTGACAGTCCAGCCACGGCAATTTCTGTATAGCCTTCTTCTATCAGCGCATCATATGCTTGCTCTACATCTTTCCACCAATCTACTGGACCGGTGACTACCAATTCCTCAGGTGCCACACCATGACCTGCGTAATGCGGTGCAATGCTCGTATATCCTTTTGTTTCTAGAAAACGACCTAACATCCTTACATCCGCCGAATTCCCAGTAAATCCATGCAAAAGAAGTACTGCTCGAGGTCCAGATTTGAAGAAAAATGGTTTTGGTTGCGAAATCCGCATAACAATTCCTCCATTTCAATACTAAAAGAAAACGCCCAACCATGTATGGTCAGGCGATTTAATCATCTACATTAAACTTTCGTTACGGCAATAGCCAGAATAAAGAATAAGGCAGCAAGTACAATCGTTACTCGGTGTAAGACTAAGTCCAAGCCACGAGCTTTTTGCTTGCCGAAAAGTTGCTCTGCTCCACCGGAGATGGCTCCTGAAAGACCTGCACTTTTTCCGGATTGCAATAAAACGACTACGATTAATGCGAGCGATACGATGACGAGTAATGTCATTAACAACGTATGCATAAATTCCACCTCCTGAAACGAACGTTCACAACAAAATTAAGTTTACCAAAAATTGTGACCGGTGACAATAGCAATAGAAAATAGAAGGCAAATGCCCTCTATTTTCTAAAAGTCAAATCAGAAAATTTGATTTATCAATTATTTAACTTCAATCAAATTCTACTTTCTATCGCTTTATTTTTTCAAGTTATAGAAAGTTTTCAATCCTAGATATTGACCCGTTTCGAACAACTGATCTTCGATGCGTAGTAATTGGTTGTACTTCGCAACGCGGTCCGTACGTGACGGTGCACCTGTTTTGATTTGTCCAGCGTTTGTCGCAACTGCGATGTCTGCGATTGTTACATCTTCAGACTCGCCTGAACGGTGGCTGATAACTGCTGTGTAGCCCGCACGTTTCGCCATTTCAATCGCATCAAATGTTTCTGTTAATGTACCGATTTGGTTTACTTTGATCAAGATTGAGTTACTGATGCCTTCTTCAATTCCTTGAGCCAATTTTTTCGTGTTCGTTACGAATAAATCGTCTCCAACTAATTGAACGCGGTCACCGATTCGTTCTGTCAATAATTTATGTCCAGCCCAGTCGTTTTCATCTAAGCCATCTTCGATTGAAATGATTGGGTATTTATTGCAAAGCTCTTCGTACCAGTCAACCATTTCAGCAGATGTTTTCACTGTATTATCGCCTGGCAGGTTGTAAACACCTTTTTCTTTGTCGTAGATTTCAGAAGATGCAACGTCCATTGCAAGCAAGATGTCTGAACCTGGTTTGTATCCAGCTTTTTCAATTGCTTCCATGATTGTCGTTAATGCCTCTTCATTTGAACCAAGGTTCGGAGCAAATCCGCCTTCATCTCCAACAGAAGTATTATAGCCTTTTTCTTTTAATACAGCTTTTAAGTTGTGGAAAATTTCTGCTCCCATTTGAACAGCTTCACGGAACGATTTTGCGCCAACTGGCATTACCATGAATTCTTGGATGTCTACGTTGTTGTCAGCGTGTTCGCCGCCGTTTAAAATGTTCATCATTGGAACTGGCAGTTGCTTCGCGTTAAAACCGCCTAAGTATTGGTAAAGAGGCATATCCAAGTAGTTTGCTGCTGCATGTGCAACGGCTAGAGAAACACCAAGAATTGCGTTAGCGCCTAAACGCCCTTTGTTTTCAGTACCGTCTAATTCGATCATCGCTTTGTCGATTGATACTTGATCAAGCACTGAATATTTTTCTTCTAATGCTTCAGCAATTTCACCATCAACGTTTTCTACTGCTTTTAAGACACCTTTACCTAGATAACGGCTCTTATCGCCATCACGTAGCTCTACAGCTTCGTGTTCACCAGTAGATGCGCCTGATGGTACGATTGCGCGACCAAAAGCGCCGCTTTCTGTGAATACTTCAACTTCAATTGTTGGGTTTCCTCGTGAATCTAAAATTTCGCGTGCTTGAATATGTGTAATAATTGGCAATTAAAACAGCTCCCTTTAATATAATGGTTTTCCGGTCATTTCAACCGGTTGTTCTACATTTAGCATTTTTAAAATGGTTGGTGCTAAGTCAGCAAGAATGCCGCCTTTACGAAGTTCATGACCTGACTTCGTTAAAATTACTGGGACTTGATTGGTCGTATGTGCGGTCATTGGCTGTCCTTCAAGAGTACGGACTTCGTCAGCATTGCCGTGATCGGCAGTAATCAACGCCGAGCCACCCTGAGCATGTAGCGCATCAACTATACGACCTAGACATTCGTCCACTACTTCAATGGCACGAATCGTAGGTTCCAGCATCCCACTATGGCCAACCATATCCGGGTTCGCAAAGTTCAAGATGATGGCGTCGTGCGCACCCGCTTCAATTTGCTCAACTAGACGGTCGGTCACTTCGTAAGCACTCATTTCAGGTTGCAAATCGTAAGTTGCAACTTTTGGCGAAGCAACGAGAATACGATCTTCTCCAGGAAAAACGTCTTCACGTCCACCACTCATAAAGAACGTAACATGTGGGTATTTTTCGGTTTCTGCAATGCGCAGTTGCGTTAGTCCATTTGCGGATAACACTTCACCAATGGTATTTTCCAAGTTCAATGTTTCAAATGCTACACGCGTCGGCAAATCTTCACTATAAGAAGTAAAGGTGATATAGCTTAATGCTCTCGGATGCTTAGCACTTAATGGGAATCCAACAAAATCTTCACGAATAAATGCTTTTGTTAACTGAATCGAACGGTCCGGTCGGAAGTTAAAGAAAATTAGTGAATCGCCTGAGTCGACGGTTGCTACTGGTTTGCCATCTTCTTCGATTACGAATGGTAGAACAAATTCGTCCGAAACGCCTTCTTCATAAGAAGTAGCAATACCGGCAGTTGCCGATTCCGCCATTTTTCCAACGCCGTCAACTAAAACGCGATATGCTAAATCGGCACGTTCCCAGCGCTGATCACGGTCCATTGCATAATACCGTCCGCTAATCGACGCGAATTTCCCAATACCAATTTCTGTCATTTGCTGTTCAGCTTGCTCTACGTATTTAAGCGCAGTCCTTGGTCCCACATCGCGCCCATCTAAGAAGCCATGAACATAAACTTCCGTTAATCCTTGCTGTTTAGCAAGTCGCAATAAAGCAAAAAGGTGCTCATAATGGCTATGAACGCCGCCATCAGATAATAACCCCAATATATGAAGCGCTTTGCCGCGGCTTTTCGCGTTCGCAATCGCTTCAAGAAATGCTGGATTTTCGTAAAAATCGCCATCACGAATTGCTTTATTGATACGCGTTAAATTTTGGTAAACCACTCGGCCAGCACCGATATTCAAGTGACCTACTTCTGAATTACCCATTTGTCCTTCAGGCAACCCAACCGCTTCACCTGAAGCGGTCAGTAATTCATGTGGATAAGTCTCCCATAAACGATCAAAATTCGGCTTATTAGCCTGTGCTACTGCATTACCAAAACTTTCTTCACGGCAGCCAAATCCATCTAAAATGATAAGAGCCGCTGGGTGTTCAGTTTTACGCATGCGAACCAGCCTCCAACAATTTAACAAATGACTCGGCTTCTAGGCTTGCGCCTCCAACTAATGCTCCGTCAATATGTTCCATTGTCATTAACTCATCTACGTTTGCTGGCTTTACGCTGCCGCCGTATTGAATACGCAATTGCTCAGCTGCTTCATTCTGATACAAAGATGCTACTTTTTTGCGAATGATTCCACAAACTTCGTTGGCGTCTTCAGCAGTAGCTGTTTTCCCTGTGCCAATCGCCCAAATAGGTTCATAAGCAATAACCAATTGAGTGATTTGTTGTTCAGTCAAACCAGCGACTCCTTTTTCTACTTGTGCTTCAACGACAGATCCCGTTTCTCCATTTTCACGTTGTTCAAGTGTTTCGCCAACACACAGAATCGGCACTAACCCATGAGTAAAAGCAGCTTTTACTTTTTGGTTGGCTGACTCGTCTGTTTCATTGAAATACTGGCGACGTTCTGAATGTCCAATAATGACATACTTAACGCCAATATCCGTTAGTTGGACAGGGCTAATTTCGCCTGTATAGGCACCTTCGTCTTGCTCTGACATTGTTTGTGCTCCGATTTGAAGCGGACTATTTTCTGCAGACACAACTAGTTGTGCCAAGAATAATGCTGGTGCGCAAATAACAGCGTCTACTTTATCAGATGCTGGCACTAAGCCATTCACTTTTTCAACAAATTGTTTTGCCTCTGTAGCGGTTTTGTACATTTTCCAGTTTCCTGCAATAATTGGTTTTCTCACAAGAGCACTCCCTTTCAGTTTAGCTATCTTATTTATTTGTTTGTTAACGCGCTGACACCTGGTAAATCTTTACCTTCCATAAACTCTAGTGAAGCGCCTCCGCCTGTAGAGATATGATCCATTTGTTCAGCCACATGGAATTTTTCAACAGCTGCTGCTGAATCTCCACCACCGATTACGGTGTAACCTGAAGTTTCAGCCATTGCTTGTGCGACAGATTTCGTGCCATTTTCAAATGCAGGCATTTCAAAAACACCCATCGGTCCATTCCAAATAATCAACTTCGAATTTTTAATAACATCCGCATATAACGCTACCGTTTCAGGACCAATGTCTAAGCCCATCCAGTCAGCTGGGATTTCCGTGATTTTCACACTTTTGGTTTCGGCATCTTTTGAAAATTCGTTAGCTACAGTTGCATCTACCGGCAAATAAAATTTAACGCCTTTTTGTTTTGCTTTTTCAATAAATGAGTTAGCCAAATCTAATTTATCTTCTTCAACAAGAGAGTTTCCGATCTCGTAACCTTGCGCTTTTATAAATGTGTAGGATAACCCTCCGCCAATAATTAAATTATCTACCTTATCTAACAAATGATCAATGACGCCGATTTTGTCTTTTACTTTCGCGCCGCCGATTATTGCCGTGAACGGACGTTCTGGCTCAGACAAAGCTTTGCCTAAAACCTCTAACTCTTTTTCTAACAGTAAGCCTGATACCGCCGGTAAATGACTCGCAATGCCTGCTGTTGAAGCATGAGCACGATGAGCTGCTCCAAATGCATCGTTAACGAAAACGTCTGCTAGCGAAGCAAATGCTTGTGCAAGTTTGTCGTCATTTTTTTCTTCACCTTCATGGAAGCGGACGTTCTCAAGTAAGATGATGTCGCCTTCTTGCATCGTTGAAATGTCCTGTTCTACTTTTTTGCCGATTGATTCGTCCAGGCTTTTCACTTCTTTATGTAACAATTCGCCTAAACGGACGCCTGTTGCAGCCAGTCGCATTTCTTCATTGACTTGGCCTTTCGGACGACCTAAATGGCTAGCCAAAATTACTTTAGCGCCTTGATCGACTAAGTATTCGATCGTCGGTACAGCTGCACGGATTCTCGTATCATCCGTCACTTTACCATCTGACATCGGTACGTTAAAATCGACACGGCAAAATACCCGTTTTCCTTTCAAATCCAAATCTTTCATGGTCATTTTCTGCTGCATGAAAATACCTCCTATTTGTATTCAAAAAAATAAGGAGCGGGGTAAGTTCCCCGCCCCTTTTACCCTCTTTTATTATAGAGGTTCATTGGTAATTAAGCTATGATTTCGGGATTATAAGCCCGTTTTGTACATGTGAAGCGCAAGGTCGATACAACGGCCTGAGTAACCAGATTCGTTATCGTACCATGAAAGAACTTTAACCATGTTATCGCCAACCATCATCGTTGAAAGACCATCGATTGTAGCTGATGCTGTGTTGCCGTTATAGTCTCTAGATACTAGCGGCAATTCGCTGTAGTCCATGAATCCTTTTAATTCGTTTTCTGCTGCATCTTTTAATGCTTTGTTCACTTCTTCGACAGTTACGTCTTTTTCAAGATGAGCAACTAAATCGATAAGTGAAACGTTTGGTGTTGGAACGCGGATCGCCATTCCATCAATTTTGCCTTCTAATTCAGGCAATACTTTTGCAACTGCTAAAGCTGCACCAGTAGTTGTCGGAATCATTGATTCTGCAGCTGCACGCGCACGACGGAAGTCACTGTGCGGAGAATCTAAAAGAATTTGGTCATTTGTGTAAGAGTGGATCGTTGTCATCATTGCATGTTTGATACCGAAACGCTCGTTCAATACTTTCGCCATTCCTGCAAGACCGTTTGTTGTACATGAAGCATTTGAAATCACATGATGCTCTTTCGGATCATATGTTTCGTGGTTAACACCCATAACAAGTGTCTTCATGCCGTTTTTGCCTGGTGCTGAAACGATTACTTTTTTAGCGCCGGCTTCTATGTGTTTAGAAGCAGAAGCAGCATCCGTGAAGAATCCAGTAGATTCAACAACGATGTCTATGCCATGCTCGCCCCAAGGAAGGTTAGCTGGATCTTTTTCAGAGAATACGCGGATTGTTTTGCCGTTAACAACAATGTTGTCGCCATCAACTGAAACTTCAGCGTCTAAAATACCATGAACAGAATCGTATTTCAAAAGATGTGCCAACATTTTTGCGTCTGTCAAATCGTTTACTGCTACCACTTCTACTTCGTCATTTGTTAAAGCTTCACGAAATACAATGCGTCCTATACGTCCAAATCCGTTAATTGCTAATTTTAAAGTCATTTAGTATTCCTCCAATTTTTTAGTCAATTCCATAATTTTTCGTGCAGCACCTTCGTCTGTGATCAACACTGTCGGACTCGCTGCGTTTTTAGCGTACGATAAAATCGCTCTTGCTTTAGATTCACCACCGGCAACTGCCAAAACAGTTGTCGCTTTTTGCACCTGCTCTAATTGAATGCCCGCCGTTCGAATGCGATAAACAATTTTTCCGTCTTTATCGAAATAATAGCCGAAAGCCTCACTAATCGCTCCGCCTGAATGAATCTTTTCAACTTCTTCAGTAGAAGAGTGCCGACGAACCGCCATCTCTCCTGCATTGCCAATCCCGTGGACGACAACATCTGTTTGATCGTACAAATCCATCATTTCTTTGATCACTGGTTCTTTCATCATCATGGCAAATGCTTCTGCACTCAAATGATCAGGCAAGTATAGCGTCTTAAATGAACCACCTGTTTTTTCGGCAAATGCAGCTGCAATCGTATTTGCTTGGTGCAAAACATCTTCTCCCAGTCCACCGCGTGCAGCGATAAATTGCAGCGCTTTGTCGGGCTTTCCGTTCGTTAGTTCTTTCGAGATAGCCGCCATTGTGCTACCGCCAGTAACAGCGATTTTCTTATAGCGGGCAAACAACGTTTCCAAAAAACGAGCAGCCTCTTTACCAATATGAGACTTCACTGCTGGAATTTCATCGCTATCTTGCGGTAAAATCACAACTTTCGTAATTCCTAGAATTTCTTGTAGCTGTATTTCCATATCTGTCAGTCCAGACATTTCACGCACAAAAACTTTTAGCTTCTCTAGCACTTCCAATCCTTGCGAAGTAACTGTCATGCCCGCTGCTTTCATTTCAATCAATTGCTGATTGCGTAGTAAATCCGTGTCTTTTCTAATTTCTCGCTCTGTCAAACCGGCAACTTCACTCAAAGTTCGCCTACCGATTGGCTGTTCCAAGTTGATAATCTGTAAAATTTGATAACGTTTTTTCAGGAGTTCGGACATTTCCGGCATCAACTTTTGCTGAGCGACAGATAATGCATCCATAGGTTCACTCCATTCTATCTGGACGTTTTTTGTCCCACTAATTAATTATGCGTCCCACTAAATTCATTCTACCTAATCTTTCTTTTAATTGCAAATAAAAAGAAGCGTTAAGTTTCTAACGCTTCCAGTAATTCAACATAACCAATATTGCCATACACCAATACGCGATTGTTTTTTTCTAATACAGGGATCATCATCATGTATTTTTCGTGTAAGGCTTCATCACTTTCGATATCTACTTCTGTGTAAGGCAATGGTACCTCCTCGTTGACTAGTGCAATCATCAATTTGGCTTCCTCGCAAAGAGGGCAATTAGAACGCGTGTATAAAGTGTACATCTGTCTCCTTCTTTCTAAATAAAAGTATGAAGTTACTGGAGAAACTTTCTCCAAACCGATATCTGTCAGACAAATCAATAACATGTTGCTATTGATCAACAGAACCTTCCATTGTTTCTACTAAGTTAGGTAGTAAATCAAGTGTACACTGTTACTAAATTTCAATTTGTGCTTAACACTGGTTACTCTCTTCTTTAAGGTGCACGAAGCCATTATATTGGTATGAAAATCGCTGCTACACTACCAATAGATACGATGACAATAAGAATCAATAATTTGCTCACCTGTTGCTTTCTTTACTAGTATAAGCTACTAGTCATTTCCCTTTCTACCGGCTCTTTTAAACTTCCCTTTTCTCTTTGGTTTTTTGAAATCAAAAAATACAGCCAAAAGTAAAAAACACCCCTTTACCAACTAAGGCAAAGGGGCATTTCTCAACTTTAGAACAATAGATTTTAGTTTAATAGGCTTTTTCCGGATTCAAGGAGTTGTTGCGCTTTTCTTATGCCCTCGGAAGGAATCGAACCTCCATCTCAAGAACCGGAATCTCTAATGCGAACTGTATCGTATGTTTATACGGTAATCTTAACGCTTCTTTCAAGTATTGCTTGAAGTATAGCGTAAGAATATCGGCTAAGTCAATATAAAGCCGCTTGCGTATTGCAGGTGGCGACACATAAGCGTCCTAACTTTAGTTTTTTATCTATGTATCGGCAAGAAACGCATTCCTGCGCCTCTCGTTATGCCGTTTATTTAAGTTTAACGCCGTTATTAAAGCCTGCGTTATGCTGATTCGATTGCAAATGTCTATACGCAGGGTGCGTCATTTTTAGGCGGCTATAGACCATAACCACGCCTGCGCTTTTCTGCGCCTTCAATTCATCAACCCGAAGCTGTTCCGGTGTATTAAGTTTTGCGAGCGAATCGTTTACTTTCATCAAGTCTTTGCGCGCAATCTCGTCACCATTGACGCGGCTCATTGCTTGCGGCAACTTCAATCGAATATGCGCAAGTGCTCCCTCGTCCATCGTGTTTAGCCGCTCCTCGAATCGGCGGTAAGCTTCGTATTTATCGGCTTCATAGCGTGCCATTACTACATCGGTAATATACGAGTCTAGCGCCCATTCCGATTGTTGTTTTGCTGTCTCCGTCGTATAGAATCTAGCCGTCTTAGCCTTTGCTTCTGCTTGCTCTATTTCTTGCGCAATGGATACGTCAAATTCGTGTGATAGCTCGGCAACGGTTGCGTCAAGTTCGGCTTGATGCTGTTTGATTTCATAATTTTGAACGTCCTTATCCTTGTAATACGGGTTATCGCTGTTGCGGATAGCGTCTACTTTCTTTCTGAACTGCTTTACGGCTTTTTCGATTTCCTGTGCGTGATTCTTCATAATTAAATAATCCCCTTTATTTTTAATAGTTTGGTATTGCTTAAATCGTTATTCTGCCACGCTTTGCTACTATTATGCGTCTATACAAAGTTAGAAGCCTTAGAATCGCAATCTCAGCGCATATCGGCTCTTCTATCGCTTTACTACTTCCATCTGCCGCCGCGTTGATGCGTAGTTATTGACGGCAAAGCGGCATTCGTCGTAGGCTCTTGCGCGAGAAATAGTTCTTCCTGCGCTAGAAAGACGTTTATCATATCTATCGCGGTATTATATGCGGCGTAATCGCTTCGAACCTTGCTACGGAAAGATGCCTTGTATACGGTATCGCCGTTTGCCGCATCGACTACGATTATCGAAATTTCACAGTAGCCCGGCTTCTTTGCTACGGAAATATTTGCAGATACGTAGTCACTCCCTGCTTGCGTTGAATCTTGCGGGATTTCATCGTTTTTACCTCTAAATAATTTCATGGCGTTCACTCCTTTCGTGCTTATTTGTCGCATTTATAATCGTTAAATATGGCATCCGGCGGCTATTACCCTACTTTGCTATTTCGGCGTTTATAAACCCTGTTATAACAACGTTTCTAGGGGTTCAAATGCGACGAATTAAGGGCGTCATTCAGACGTTTATCAGCCATACGTTTTTTATCGCTCTCTCTCTTAGCAATAGCGGCGCAATCCTTACAACGCTCCTGTCGCGTCCCTGTTGGCGCATAAGAGTTTCCGCAACGTTTGCAGGAGCGGTTCCCTAACGCCTCTCTAGCGGCTTCCTGTGGGCTTCTTTTTGGCATTAGCTCCTGCGGCTTTTTCATCGGATGGCTAGCGGGTAACGCGTCATGGTATTCACGCTCTAGCTCCTTATCCTGTGGCAATAGTTCCTTAACGAAGTAAAGGCACGTATTGGATGCGATTCGTTCCGTTTGGATAGTTACGGCGCAAGTGTTGCCGAAAGGGCATTCGATAGTTGAGGCGAAAGGGCAACTCGCCTTCGCATGATTTCCTAAGCGTTTTCGCAATTGCTTAGATTCCTGCAACGTGAGTGGCTCGCCGTGTTCATTTACTTTCTTCATCGTCGTTATCTCCTTTAACATACTTCTCTAAGCCATGCGCGGCAATCTGCTCACGCGTCATAAGGCGCAAACGGTAAACGGTTATCTCGCCGCCCGGCGTCTCATACCAATACTTATGAACCGGGGACAATATCTCAATTGCCTTCGGCTGTTCGTTATATTCTTTCATACTCCGAATCCTCCTAAAACTATTGCAAGGAGCGGTAGATTGGTTATTGCGCCTAACACGAATCCAATTTTCGTTGGCGATTGCTCCGATACTTTCTTGCAAAATTTAGAATCTGCGTCTTTCATTCGTTCTCTCATCATTCATCATTCCTCCGTTTATTTGTTGAGTAGCTCGTCTTTCAAAAGTGCCATGACTGCGTTAATTTCCGTATTGCACTGCGTACCTTGCGTCTTTAAATCGGCAAGCACTCGCAAATAGTTGATTAGTTGCGTTACGCGCTCATTCATCTTCATTACTTCCTTTAAAACCGGCAATATGCTTGTCATAGTGAATCGTTACGGAGCGGAGCTTGTTGACGCTGAGCCCAAATGCTTCAATGATTCGCGCTTCTGTCTTGACGGACAGCTTCATTTTGCCGGTTTCGATGCGATGAACCGATACAAAGGAAATGCCGATTCTTTCCGCAAACTCTTTCAAGCTCATTCCGTGATACTGGCGTAGTTTGTAAACATGTTCTTTCGTTAGGTGTAATTTCTTCGGTTGTTTTGTCATTGCTTAGTTCCTCCTTATTTTTCAATTAAAAAGCACGCTAATTGCTTTGAGCGCTTCATTATTCCCTTTAAATACTACTCGCGGATTTACAACGATTCTCTTTTCTCGGCGGTTGTACGGGTCGTCTGCAAATAGGAACACAGGATTTCCGTCAATTTTCACTGCATTTAGCGCTGTCTTTAACTTCTGCGGGTCGCTATATTCAAGTATCATTGCGAGCGTTCTAACGTTCATAGGTTGCAACCGCTCCGAATCCTTCTCTTCCGGATTAGTTACGACTATGTTCGTCTGAGCGCTGATGAACGGCAATACAGAATAGATAAGCCCTAATTGCTTGAGTTGCTTGCCGTCAAACTCCTCATATAAGCGTCGAACCGTTGAGCGGAATACGCGCGTATATTCGAGGTCTGCAACGTCTTTGCTTACTTGCTTCATTTCTCCGCGATAAATAACGGTAGGGTTCATATAAACGTCTTTTGTTGCGGCATCCTCCGATAAAATACCTTCGCCTTCAAGCCGCTTGTAAAACTCGGAAAAGCGTGGACGCGACATGCCGCTTAATTCCTGCAATTGCTTGCGGCTTATAGGGCGTCCATTATCGTATTGCAAGCGTCCTGTCGCCCACGCTACGAATGTACCGATAAATAAGAGGCGTGCCGTATCTGCCTGTGTTAGCGTCGGAAAACGTTCTACGATTGTGCGTGCTTCTTTAAAGAATGCGAAGACAAAGCCGCCGTTATCGCTTTGATGCGTTGATAACTCGTCGATTCCTTGCAAAGCTCTTACGCGTTCCGGGGTATTCTGATATGTCGGCAAGACCTCGACTTTATCGGTTATGTCGTTGCCTTTCGCGTCGTAGACTGTTGCGCCTTCCTTCGTCTCAATGAATCTGTGGCGCGTTTGTGGCGCCATTGCCTGCCATTTGCGTTGTTCTTCTTTTCTTACTCCCATTCATTCGTGCTCCTCTCTTGCTCCGCTCCTTTCGGAGAGAGCTCCTTCGTTTTATAGTTTCCGTGGCGTTTCCATTTAAATTTACGCATTCAAAAAAGCCTAGCGCTTTTCCGCTTTTGCGCGGTTGGCGTTGGCTCTTTGACATAAGATATTTACCCCTTCATATACTAAGTCCCTCAAGGAGGCAAAATGCAGGGTCTAACCACAAACTTTTTTACCCCTTCAATATATAGTACAGCTGAGACCCCCTTTGGGAGTGTCTAAAATGAAAAAAGCAATAAAGCTCGCAAAAGTCCTATGAATAGCCGCGAAAGAATACACTTGCCATATTACGGTAATCCCAACGTAGCTCAACTTTAATTTTTGCGTCGCAATCACTAAACCTTTTTATTCTACGCAAGCCTATACGAATCCCTACACTTTTGGCACGTATAACATCGGCACTTCTGCTATGCATTAGTATCGCAAATAGCTGAATTACGCAAAGATGCGCAGATAGAAACGCTTTAACGCACTAAAGCGCTAAAAAATGCTGAATTACTGCGCATTATGGCACGAAGCTATTGCGCATGACTCCGCTCATTCGGCGCATATGCGTTATGGCATGTTATACATACGAAATCCTCCGCAATAACTGCGTATATATCGTGTGCATACGGTTATGCGCTTAGCGGCTTAGCGGTAGGAATACGCAAGATTATGCGCTTATCCGCTTAGGTACGATATTATCAGGTAGCGAGTTCATGACGTGCGAGCCTCTGAAATCCTCAAGGAAGCGCGTTTTCTGCGGAGCTTTAACGTTATCGCTTAGCGCTAAGTCCCATTTATTGCGGAGCGGTTGCGCCATTTCCTAAGACTGCGGCTTCGCCTTGTCTGCATTCGCTTGCGCTCATGCGCCACCGTGTTACCTCTATTATTGCGCCTATGTATTCGCAATGACTATATTGCGTATAACCTTTTGCGTTATTACAATAGAAGTTAGTGGTCGCGCATGAGCTTTAGCGAATGCAGGCAAGGCTTTAGCCGCCGCCATGCACTAATACCTTTATGCCGCTATTACTTAAATGCTCAAGATATGACTGATATAGATACGATAGAATCGCCAAAATCACCCTTCGCGCTTACTCTCCGTAAGCCTCACACCATTTCTAAAGTGTTCCCTAAAAGCATGGTAAAAAGCCGATTCTGTTCCCTAAAAGCATGGTATTTATATTACGTTATGTTTTAAGCAATTCGTAACATCGCAAAAAGCGGCTCCTAGAGCGCAACAAACCCGCTCCCGAACCGCTTCCGCTTAATGCTATTCCGCTTGAGCGGCTACCGCTTAACCGCTTATAACTTGAAATCCCGCAAAGTCTCCGCAATCTCGTCATTGCGTATACCAATATAGCGTTTAGTAGTCGCCTGTGAATCGTGATTAAAGATTTCCATTAGCGTGGCTACGTCGTGAGTACGTTTGTAATAGTGATAGCCGAATGTCTTACGCAAAGTGTGAGTACCTACATCCTTACGCCCTAAAAGCTCCGCCGCCGCCGTGAGAATACGATAAGCTTGCGTAGTGCTGATATGGTTGCCGCCCTTACGCGAAGCAAATAGGTACTCTTGCGAAGGTTCTAAGCCGTCTATATAGTCGGCAATATCCGCCATCAATGCGGAAAGATGCACAATGCGGCTCTTTTGCGTTTTGCCTTCACGGGTAACGAATGAGGAGCGACCCCTTACGTCTTCTACCCGCATATTGACTATATCGCCAATGCGGAGCCCTGTATTAATTCCGATATTAAATAGTAGTAAATTCCTCGCCGCCATTGCCGCACTCTTTGCCGATACTTTTATCGCATCCCTAAACTCTGCAATCTCCTGTGGTGTACGTAGTGGCTGAACGTCTACCGTCATATCTTTCTTTGCCAATGTATTCGCCATTATTATCGTCTCCTTTTGTCGCCATTATGACGGGTTATATGATGTATGGTATTAGGTCTATACCCATATTAGCATACATTCAAACGTGTAGCAATAACTTAATACCGATTCTATGCGGTTTGTTACGTATCCTTTTACATAAAAGCATACATTCGTTTAACGCAAAAAAGAAAAGCAGATACGATGCTACGCAATAGCGCAAACCGTTCTGCTCCTTCTTCCTAGTATCATTGCGCATGCTCCGCTCGCTTCGAGACAAAGCGGAAGACCCCCGGGGGGCGGTCTAACACCCCTACGCCGTCTGCCGGGTGCCCTCTAATTGCCTACAAAATTTTAAATCCTAGAATTACTATTTAAGAAGATAGTTTTTATATTCGTCTTTTAGGAAATTTAAAACGTTATCCATATATTCATCGTTATTAACATTGAAATCTTTTACAATTGCATCCTCGGCGTAAAACTCAACCACAAGATAGTTCTTATATTGCTTTGCGATTACTTTGCCTTTTTCTTCTTGTTCTTCTGTCAATGCTGACATTTTATCTGACAACGAATTAAATTTCTCCATATTTATAACATCAAGGCTATGATTATTTTCTTGCAAAAGCGAATTTACCTGTTTACCTAACGTTTGAATTTCTTCCGTGTTATCTTTAAGCACTTTTATTGCGTATTCTTTTGTATAAAACGTTTCTGCCTTCAATTCCACAAAATAAAATTTCGGTGTTTTTTGTAAAAGCATATCAAACGCTTCAAGCCTTTCTGTGTTCACTTCTAACATGGTATTGCCCCCTTTGTTTATTACTTCAATTATACAATTAATTGGCAATATCTACAAACTTTGTGACTAGGCAACGCTATTATAAGTTCTTGAGCGGAGAATAGCGCCGATGCTTCTCGACAATCTCCGTAGAGAATAGCCTAACGTAGCGCTTCGTCATATCGGTAGTAGAATGACCCATTATCTGCATTAGGCTAAACGCATCGCCTCCGTTGAGAATGTAGAACTTCGCAAAGGTATGTCTAAACGTATGCGGCGATACTCTAACGCCTTTAATGCCGGCTTTCTTACCATATGCGTTCATAGTTAAGCGGAAATGGTTCTTGTCTATCGGTTTGCCGCTCAAGCCTACGAATATATACTCGCTCATGCCGTCATGAATCTTTAGGAATTGCCGCAAGTGCGCAATCAATTCGTCACTAAGCGGCACGTAGCGCGAATAGCCGCTCTTAGTATCGCGTAGCAAGGCGCGCCGCTCGTTATAGTGTAAGTCTTCTACCTTTACCGCTAAAGCCTCGCTAATGCGCGCTCCTGTATCGAATAAGAACATCATAAGCAATCTATCGCGCAAGCCGGTAAAGCGGCGTATATTCGGTTGCATGAATAACTGCTTTAGTTGCTTTCCGGTGAATGCGTTAATTTCGGGGTCGCGCGTCTTAATCTGTTTCCATACCTTCGCAGGATTGTACTTGATAAAGCCGACTTCTTCGCAATAGTTAAGGAAGGTTCGGATTGCGCGAATCTTTGCGTTAATGCCTCCGTCTTTATTGCCGCGCTCGTATCGCAAATACTTTACGAATTCATCGAGTAGCTCCGTTGTAATCTCGTTCATTGCCGGTATTGCCTCATGCTCGCGCATAAAGTAGCGGAATAAGTAGTTAATCTGATTGCGATAATAAAGAATCGTGCTTTCACGTATGCCCTTGCGTTGTCTATCCTCGCAAAACGCCTCTAGCGCTTCCTCCGCTCTAATAATGCGCCCCGCTCCTGTTATTGCGGCAATGCCTTCGAATTCTTCCGCGTTCAAATCGTTTTTACGCATAAAAATAGCCCCCTTCGATTTTACTCGAAAGAGGCGTTTTGTTTACCGGTATAATCTTACGTGTACTTTCGCGGATTTAACCGTTAAAGCTACGACTGGCGTAGCGTGAATGCCCTCGGAAGGAATCGAACCTCCATTTCAAGAACCGGAATCTTACGTGTGATCCATTACACTACGAGGGCGTTTTCGCTATTAGCGACTTTTCTATTATACAAAAATATTTCAACATAATCAAGTCCGTTTTTTTGATTCGTTAGATTTGACCTTCATTGACCATGATGTGTATGATAATAGTACAGCTGAGAGAACTTTCAGCATTGTTTGCAAAACACTTAATCGAGGAGGAACTATTCTATGAACTTAATTCCTACAGTAATCGAACAAACTAGCCGAGGCGAACGTGCTTACGATATTTACTCACGTTTGTTAAAAGACCGCGTCATTATGCTAGGTAGTGCAATTGACGATAACGTTGCAAACTCTATTGTGGCGCAACTTCTATTCCTTGAAGCAGAAGATCCAGATAAGGATATTTCAATCTACATTAACAGCCCAGGTGGTAGTATCACAGCTGGTATGGCGATTTATGATACGATGCAGTTTATCCGTCCAGACGTTCAAACAATCTGTATCGGTATGGCTGCTTCAATGGGTGCTTTCCTACTTGCAGCAGGAACAAAAGGCAAACGCCTTGCGCTTCCAAATGCTGAAGTAATGATTCACCAACCGCTTGGTGGTGCCCAAGGACAAGCGACTGAAATCGAAATTGCAGCAAAACGCATTCTTCACCTTCGCGAAAAATTAAACCAGATTCTTTCTGAGCGCACAGGTCAGCCAATCGAAGTTATCGCTAAAGATACAGATCGCGATAACTTCATGACAGCAGAACGCGCACTTGAATACGGCTTAATCGACCAAGTGATTACACGTAGCAAATTGCCTGAAAACCACAAAAAAGAAAACTAAATCAAGCAAAAAACTCACAGTCATCTTTGACTGTGAGTTTTCAGCTTGTTGAGAAACTAAGGTTTTATCGATTATCTTCTCAGTGGATTGGTCAAGAAACAAAAGAACGTGAAGTTTTTAGACCCTTCTGCTTAGCAGAAGGGTCATTTTTTTGATGTTTTGCACTGCGGCTGTCAGATAAGCCTGTTCTTGGACAGACTTGCGCCCTCGTCGCCTTGCGTAACGGAAACTATGGAGTTCTTTCGCATCGGCGAAACTCCGTTCGATGGTCTGGCTTCGTAACTTGTATAGCTTTTTTCCGCTGGGGGTGCGCTTGTTGGCGCGCACCTTTTCTTTTTCGTCTTCCCAGATGTGTCGGAAAATCGAGCGCTGCTTGCTTTTCGCGGAAAAACAATCCGAGCGCAGTGGACAATGTTCACAATCCTCCGGCCGGCTTTTGTACTGCCGATATCCCTCTCGATCTGTGGTGGCGTAGGACAACTTACAGCCCATGGGGCAAGCATACGCATCCAGTGAAGGGACATACGTAAATAACCGTTTCGGCACTTTCGGGTTACCGCCTTTGAAACGGCGGTAGCCCATGACCACAAACGTTCCGGCTTCGTTTAACGTTTTACAGATGTGGCCGGTAAAATAGCCGGCATCCAAGGCGACGGCTTCCACCGGAAAAGCAAACTTCTTCTTTTGTACAGCGAGCCGGTCCAAATAAGGAACGGCGTCGTGCATATTGCCGGCCGTGATATAGGTATCCGTGATGAAATTGTATTTGGCATCCACCGTTCGGTGGTCGAGATAGAAAAAACCTTGAGGTTTCTGGTTTCGCATGAGGAACCCACTATCTGGATCGGTCACGCTTTCGCGGGTCATCGCCGGTTTGGTTTTGGCAACGGGCCGAATCACCTTCGGCTTCAGCGCTTTTTTCCATGGGCCTCCCGGTCAGCTACGACCGCTTCTTCCAATTCCCCCAGGTAGCTCACCACTTTTTCGGCCTTTGCTTTTCGGATAAACTTGTTCTTATTGGCATTGGCTTTGATATGCGTGGAATCGGACAGAAGCACGCGGCCACTCACCATGCCGTGGGCTTTTGCCTGACGAACCGTTTCGTCGAAGATTTCTTCAAAGACCGAGGTGTCTTCAAATCGGCCCTTCCGATTGAAACTGATGGTGGAGTGATCTGGAATCCGGTCGACGAGAGAATAGCCCAAAAACCATCGGTAAGCAATGTTATCCCGAATCTCTTTTTCCAGTTGGCGTTCTGAACGAACGCCATAAAAATAGCCGATGAAAATCATTTTGAATAAGGTAATGGGCGGAATGGCGGGACGGCCGTTATCCGGACAATAATAAGGGGAAGCAATCCGTTCAATAAAAGAAAAATCAATGAGGGCATCAACGGTACGAAGAAAATGGTCGTATGGCACGAGTTCATCAATTGAGACGGTGACCTGTTCATGACGGTGATTTTTGACGGGACCAATCATGGGACTTCGCTCCTTCTTTTTCTTTCAGTTTACATCAAAAAAGTATCGAAATAAACAAAAAAAGACTGTCGAGAGGGTTTCTCGACAGCCTGCAAAACCGCTGAGAAACTCTCAGCGGTTTTCGTTTCCATTAACAACAACATCTAATTTTCCAGTAGTTGGATCAATAACCAGGCCATGAACTGGGACTGTATTGACTAGTAAGGGGTGATGACGTACCATGTCGACACTATGAGCGACACTTTCTGCTACGTCGTCAAATCCACCAAGCCAACCTTCTAAATTGACTCCTGAATACTTCATCATCTCAATGGTCTTTTCATCTATTCCTCGTTTTTTCATTTTATCAAGGATTACATCAGGATCTATAGCAGACATGCCGCAGTCATGATGGCCAACAATATAAATTTCATCTGCATTCAGTTCGTATACAGCTACAAGTAGGCTGCGCATAATACCACCAAATGGGTGGTTGATGACAGCTCCGGCACTTTTAACAATTTTCGCATCCCCATTTTTGAAATTCATCGCTTTCGGTAGCATTTCTAAAAGTCGTGTATCCATACATGTTAGAATGACGAATTTTTTATCCGGAAATTTAGTCGTTATAAATTCCTCGTAACGCTTTTCCTTTACGAACGCTTCGTTGTACTCTAAGATTTGGTCTAATAAAGCCATTATAGTTCCCCCTTATCGACTGATACTTATTAAGTTTAATCTTAATGTCTGAAAAATACGAATTGAAACTGACATAATGCAAAAAATCAGGAAAAAAGTCATCTATTAACTTTCTTTTTTTGTTAACGGCTTGTCTTTTATAAAAATTTAGAAAACAGGTTCTCGAACCGAAGAAAACCAGGGGGCTGTCTCATAAGTCCCTTGAAAGCAGTTGTCGAATGCCCGCTACTTTCTAGGAGATTGTAGGTCCATGCCACAATCCCGAACGTCGCATGCACTTTATCGAGGCCCAGGAAGAGGAATCGCCTGAACGACCGATTGCTCTTGGATAGGACTGAACACACTTTCTCCGTACTATCGGGAAAGTCATCTCCAGATTTCACATAAAAATCGTCTTTTCTCACAAATAAAAAAAGGGGCTGTCCCCAAAAGTCTTTTTTATGACTTTTGGGACAGCCTCCTGGTTTTTACTGATCAACGTGACATTTTTTCGAGTTGTTTAATCATACCAAGTGATAGGCCTGTGCCAATAGCGACAGACTCAAGAGGGTGTGGCGCGATATGAACAGGTACCGAAATTTCTTTTGATAACCATTCTTGCATGCCTTTTAGCAATGCACCACCTCCAGAAATAACGACACCTTGGTCAACCATATCGCCTGATAATTCAGCAGGACAATTTTCCAAGGTCGCACGGATACACTCTAAAATGGCAGATAGCGATTCTTTCAGCGCTTCTTGTGTTTCGTGAGAACTTAAGTTGATGTTTTTCGGCAATCCGGTTAAGATATCGCGGCCCCTTATATCCATGTATTCAGCTTCATGTGGAACAGGTGCATAGCCAATTTCTTTTTTGATATTTTCAGCAGTCTGTTCGCCAATTAAGACATTGTACTTTTTGCGGACATAATGAATGATATCTTCATCCATGCGATCGCCTGCCACTTTGACTGTATTTGAAGAAACCACACCACCAAAAGAAATGATGCCAACCTCTGTTGTGCCGCCGCCAATGTCTACAATAACGCTTGCAACCGGCTCACTAATTGGTAAATCCGCACCAATAGCTGCTGCGACAGTTTCTTCGATTAAGTGAACGGTCTTAGCACCGCCTTGTTTCACTGCATCGTGAATAGCGCGGCGTTCGACCGTGGTAGCTCCAGAAGGTGTACAGACCATAACGTTAGGCTTACGAAAAGCGCTGCCTAATTGCTTAGCAGCTCTTTGCATAATAATTGTTAAAAGTTCTTTTGTTACATCAAAATCTGCGATAACGCCGTCTTTTAAAGGGCGGATCACATCAATAGAGTCAGGAGCTTTGCCAAGCATGGCTTTCGCCTCATTACCAACCGCTAAGACGTTCCGAGTTTTCGCATCCAATGCGACTACAGAAGGTTCATTTATGATGATGCCTTTTTCTTTTGTATACACTAATATATTTGCAGTTCCTAAATCAATCCCAATAGCTGTTGCAGAAAACATACGTGAATTCCTCCTATAAATAAAGACGCTAACTAGTACGGATTTTACCATTATAGAAGACTAAGTGAAAGTGTCGAAGGAACCTAAAACATAGCGGAAGGGAAAATTACAGTTGTTTTCATACAGAGTAGACTGAGTGGCTAGACCACTTAATGATCTGGTAACAGGTATTTTATTAAAACCTTCTGCTCGTATAGAACAAGAGATATAGTAACAAACATAAAAACCGGCTTCAATGAAGAAACCGGCTTTTATCGCTTAGTATTTTTTTTCAGGAATAGGATCTACATGTTCTGCGTCGTGCGTGTGGAGCTCTTTCCCAAGAAAGTGAAGAAGCGTAAAGAAAAACATGAAGATTACGGCCATAAAGCCAAGTACTACGGTAAGATCGTAAAACATAATGATAACTCCTCTCTAAACTGTAATTATCAATATTAAGTATACCCGATATCGAAGCAAAAAATAAGTGTCGAATTATCGATACTTAAAATGCCCAATTGCCGTTGCGGAAAATCGGCTCATGGGAACCATCTTCCAAGATCCCATCAATATTCATTTCAGAAGACCCAACCATAAAATCAACATGTGTGATGCTTTGATTCAAGCCGTTTTTCAACAAATCTTCTTGTGACATGGTTTTCCCACCTTCAAGGCAGAATGCATAAGCACTTCCGATAGCGAAATGGTTTGAAGCATTTTCATCAAACAATGTGTTATAGAAAAGAATATTCGAATCAGAAATCGGTGACTGATGAGGAACCAGCGCCACTTCACCAAGGAAGTGTGAACCTTCATCAGTAGCAACTAATTGTTTCAAGACTTCTTCTCCTTGTGCTGCAGTCACGTCGATGATTTTCCCATCTTTAAACGTTACTTTAAAGTCATCAATAATATTGCCGCCATAGCTCAGTGGTTTTGTGCTCGAAACATAGCCGTTTACACCCGTTTTATGAGGAACGGTGAATACTTCTTCAGTTGGCATATTTGCCATGAATGTATCGCCTTTTTCGTTAACTGAACCTGCACCACACCAAAGATGTCCTGCTGGAAGAGCAACTTCCAAATCTGTTTTCGGTGATGTGTAATGAAGTTTCGCATATTTTTTGTCGTTCAAATAATCGACTTTGGTATGCAATAAGCGATCATGCTCAGCCCATGCTTCAATTGGTTGATCTAAGTCTACACGTACAGCTTTGAAAATGGCATCCCATAGCATGTCAACTTGCTGATTTGCTGGTGCGTCTGGAAATACTTTAGCTGCCCATTTTTGGGAAGGTGCTGCAAGAACTGTCCAACTAATTTTGTCTGATTGGACATACTGCCGATATTTACTCAATGCTTGACCTGTAGCTTTTTGTGAAGCTGCAATACGTGTCGCATCAATTCCCGTCAATAGATCCGGGCTCTGTGACACGATGCTAATAAATGCAGCACCTTGCTCTGCTAATTGTTCACGCTCTTGTACTTTCCAGGCAGGAAATTCAGTAAACGACTCTTCTGGCGCTAATTCAAAGCGCAGCCGTGTAACGGTATCGTCAGCCCAATCAATATAGACTTGTTTAGCCCCTGTTTGATATGCTTTTTCTGTAAGTAAACGAACGAATGGTGCCGAATCAATGGTTGCAGCAATATAAAGTTGTTGACCAGGTTGGATATTTACTCCCACTTTTATAGCCAGTTCAGCATAGCGAGATAACTTTCCATTAAATGATGTCAAATAAATCTCTCCTCTCATCCTGTCTATAGTAGCAATTTTCAGTTACTACCTGCAACAATTTATCACGATATTCGAATTAATATTTTTACTTGCTATTATAGTTATAAAAGTTTATAGTTTAAACAAATGTTTAATTTGGAGGTGTTACGATGAATCAAAAAGAAGTAGAAGTGTTGGAATTGATCCGAAGAAACCCTTATTTGTCACAGCAGGAGATGGCAGAACACTTGAATATGTCTAGACCGTCGCTTGCCAACTTTATTTCGAATTTAATGAAACAGGGAAAGATTTTAGGACGTGCTTATGTGTTGCCAGAAGAAAAAACGGTGATTTGCATCGGTGGTGCCAATGTCGACAGAAAATTTTTGATTCAACATCGGACGCAGATGGGAACGTCAAATCCTGCATCAGTATCCGGTAGCGTTGGCGGAGTGGCAAGAAATGTAGCCGAGAATCTAGGAAGACTCGGTCATTCTGTTAAACTGTTGTCCATTGTAGGCAATGATTCAGAATGGAAGTTAATCGAGTCAGCGTCAAACTCGTTTATGTCGACTGAACTAACCAAAGCTGTCGAAGGATTTTCGACGGGAACATATACCGCCATTTTAGAACCCGATGGTGAAATGCTGTTGGCGATGGCTGATATGAAAATTTACGATTTTCTGACACCGGAGTATATTTCTAAAAATGACAGTACGCTATTATCAGCTGCTTTTCTCGTCATCGATTTAAATTGTCCTCTGGAAACTGTTGAATATGTAAGACAGTTAGCTTCTGCCAATAAAATCCCGCTGGCGGTCATTCCCGTATCTGCTCCAAAAATGGATCGGTTAAGTGAAGATTTGACTGGAATCAGCTGGCTAATCTTAAACCGTGACGAAGCAAGTAAATATTTGCAAGTGTCCATCGATTCACTAGATGACTGGCAACAAGCAGTTCAACAATTAGTAAATCGAGGAGCGGAAGCTGTAGTTATTACAGCTGGAAAAGAAGGAGCAATGGCTGGGAATTCTACCGGCATTCGTTATTATCCTTCTATGCAAGTCAATCAAGTCACCGATGTAACAGGGGCTGGCGATGCATTTTCAAGTGCCATTGTCCACAGTGTCATGGAGGATCAAGAATTCGAAACAATTATTCGTACAGGTATGATGAATGCAGCAAAAACGCTAGCAAGTAACGACACAGTACGGCACGAATTGACGGCAGTACAACTACAAAAAGAACTGGAGGAATTACAATGACAAACATGATATCTTATTCAACTGAAGTACAGCAGGCACTAGAGGTCAAAAAACCGATCGTAGCACTCGAATCGACGATTATCTCACACGGTATGCCTTATCCACAGAATGTCGAAACGGCTCGTATGGTCGAGCAAATTATCCGTGACAATGGAGCAGTTCCAGCAACCATTGCCATTATGGATGGCAAGATTAAAATTGGTTTGTCTGAAGAAGAGCTTGAATTGCTCGGCAATACACCTGGTGTTGCTAAAGTTTCAAGAAGGGATATCGGCCAATTAATCGCTACAAAAAAAATCGGTGCTACAACGGTGGCTGCGACGATGATTTGTGCAGAACTTGCAGGCATTCGTGTTTTCGCAACAGGCGGCATAGGTGGGGTGCATAGAGGCGCTGAGACGACGATGGATGTTTCAGCTGATCTTGAAGAGTTATCCAATACGGGAGTAGCTGTTGTGTGTGCAGGTGCAAAATCGATTTTGGATATTGGCTTAACAATGGAGTACCTTGAAACAAAAGGCGTTCCAGTTATCGGCTATCAGACAGATGTAATGCCGGCATTTTACACGCGTACAAGCGGATTTGACTTAACGTTCCGCAGTGACGATGCAGCAGAACTTGCACAAGTCTTAAAAGCGAAATGGGATTTAGGAATCAAAGGCGGAGCAGTTATTGCCAATCCAATTCCAGCAGAACATGCTCTAGAAGAGTCATTCATTAACGGCATCATTGCACAGGCAATGGCTGAAGCAAATGACAACGGCATTTCTGGTAAAGAAGTAACTCCTTTCCTTCTAGGTAAAGTGAAAGAATTGACTGAAGGAAAAAGCTTGGTCGCTAATATCGAATTAGTGAAGCATAATGCAAAAGTTGGAGCAGAACTTGCTGTAGCTTACAATAAACTTTAAAAATAGCTTGTGTAGAGAAGTCCATTCGTGGGCTTCTTTTTTTAGTTGAAGCATTTAATGGGTTTTCATTCCATTGAATTTAGGGTAAAGAGCCACAAGGGGATGATGCGGATGAAGGCAGATGTATTCATTGGCGGTGGGGGCATTGGAGGGTTGACGCTTGCTTTGAAATTGGTGCAACGTGGTGTCAATGTAGTTCTCGCTGAACGGATGGCTGTTAAGGCACCTACTTATAAGGGAGAACTGCTACAGCCAAAAAGTATGCAGATATTCGATAGTCTTGGACTGTACGAACAAATATGCAATCGCTCAAATGAAATAAAAGTTTTAGATATGCTGGAACTTTCAAGTTCCTTGCAAGTAAAAGATCAATCGTTCATGGATTATAGTGTGCTGCCGGGTAAGTACAATGCAGCTTATATGATGCATCATGAAGAATTAAAGACCGTCATTTTAAAAGCCGCTTGTGCGTTTGATAATTTCCGCTATTTAAAGGGTGTGGCTTGTAAAGGGTATGGAGACGGTACAGCTTTGCTTCAAAAAGGGACAGAAAAATTTGAAGTAGAAGCACAGTTTTTCTTCGGAGCAGAAGGGCGTTCATCGGTTACGCGTAAAGCGATGGAAGTTGAGGTCAAACAAACTACTTACAACCACCACTTTCTAACAGTGACGTTTCCACGTGCAGAAGATTTTACAGATGGTAAAATTATTTCTACATACAATCGCTTTTTGGGCCTTTTTCCACTGCCGGACGATCAGGTTCGCAGTGTTTATTTAATACCCCCTGGAGATTACAAAGCATTAAAAGAAAAACCAATTAGTCATTTTCATAAACTCTATACAGACTTAGCACCTGTAGTAGACGGCTATGTACAGCAATTGCTTGATTGGAAAAAAATACAATTAATGATTCCTGTAATGTATCATGCTGATTCATATGTAAAAGACAATAAGGCTATTATTGGAGATGCCAGTCATGCGGTTCATCCAATGGCAGGAGAAGGCATGAACATGGCAATTCAAGATGCCGATGTTCTCGGCGAACTAACGGCAGATATGTTTGAACGGCAACAAACCGATCTTACTAATTTGAAATGGTACGAAAAGGTTCGCTATAAACGGGCGGACCATGTTATCCAGCTAAGTCATTTAGCCGCACTGGCTTATTCGTTTCCATTTAAACCGGTGAGTTACTTACGTCAGCGAACATTTGAACGAATGGAAGAAGATCCAATTCTTCATTTTAAACAAATGCTGAATGTTTCAGGACTAGGCATGTGGAAAGAAAACGTTCGAGACCGATTTATTCAAGGAGGCATTATGCCAGTCCGTATAAAAGACTTAGCTAAAGATACGAAAGAATTAAGGTATTATACACCGGAAGAAGATTATCCATGGAAAACGGAGGGACTCATATGATTGATGTAATGAAGATGTTTAAGGCAAGGATGTATATGAAACGGAACGAACCTTTTTTGTATAGCTGGCACGCATATGTCGGCTATGAGCTAGATTTGTTTAAAGCGTTTGATCGACCCATGACAAAATTTGACGTGTCAGATGCGTTGCAACTTGATGAAGATCTTTTAACGCAGTGGGTGAGTATTGGGGTTTCTATCGGTCATTTAAAAGAGGTGGAAAGAAATCGCTACAAAACGTGGAATGCCTGGAAATTGCCAAAACCAAAGGGCAATAATTCTTCAGGTGTGCTACTGAAAGAAATGATGGAATTGCACATTCCGACACTTTTAAGTTATCCAGACATGATGCGTAACCAAGAGCGTCTTCATTACGATGAAGAAAAACATGCGTCGACAGTAGCTGAAACAAGTCGTTTGTTAGAAGTATTGGCCTTACCTAAAATAGCTAGACGCTTAAAAGAAACACATGCGGATTCAGTATTAGATATTGGCTGCGGTGAAGGTGGCTACATTAAAAAGTTAGCTGAACGCTTCCCAAATACACATTTCACAGGCATTGAAATCAGCCCTTCAGTAATAGAAGTTGCGAAGAAACTAACGGAAAAAAACAAAAATATTACAATCGAACAAGCAGATCTTTGGAAATACAAACCTGACAACCCACAAGATATGGTCATGATGAACAACGTCATTCACTATATCGACCTTGAAAAACGTCAAGAACTTTTCAACGAATTGGCTAGCTGGGTTAGAGAAGAAGGCATGTTATCCATCATTACACCTATTGCCGGAGGTAGTGACAGCCCACCTTTTGCCAATGTCTTTAATAGCTTTTTCTCATCATTCGACAACCTATACCGGTTGCCTGAACGCGAAGAACTAGCTGAATGGGGAGAACAAGCAGGACTCGAACTACTCAGCATCCAAACTGTCATAAAAGAAGGCGGCTGGTATGTCGTACATTATGAAAAGAAAAGCTGAAACGACCGTTTTGCTCCGACAGGCATAAGCCAGACCGGCGAAGCGACATGTTTACAGGCGCATAGTCGGGATGGGTTATGACCCGAGGAGCAGGTCGTTGAAGCTAGCCAAAAAGAAAAGCTGAAACGACCGTTTTGCTCCGACAGGCATAAACCAGACCGGCGAAGCGACATGTTTACAGGCGCATAGTCGGGATGGGTTATGACCCGAGGAGCAGGTCGTTGAAGCTAGCCAAAAAGAAAAGCTGAAACGACCGTTTTGCTCCGACAGGCATATTAACAGCATCAAATCAAAAATCCCCTAAAGGAGACTCCTTCAGGGGATTTTAATTATCCTATTTACGTAAAGAACCAAGCTCAGTAGCAATGGCCTGCATTTCGCTCGTACTAAATTTATCGCGATTTGCGACAACTTCGTAAAGCTCATGCAAGTCTTCATATTGAGATGCATTAAAATGCTCAGCTTTCATTGCATCTACATTGACCATGCGTAATTTTGCTTTTATTTCTTCAATCATAAAGCTAACATTCTCTGGAGAAGGTGTTGATAAGTCCATGATAAGTTCCTGCCTTTCGGATGGGTATACTTTATCATTTCATTATTCAAATGCAATGTCAATTGCCAGAGCGTTCTGCTTCTTTTTCTTCTTTGATTTTAGCAACGATGCGTTTTGTCTCGAAGACAATAACGCCAGACAAACCAAGAAGACCAATTAAGTTCGGGAACGCCATCAAACCATTCATCACGTCAGAGAACGTCCAAACAACATCAAGTGAAACGGTTGCACCGACGAAAACCATAGCTACGAAAGCAATGCGATAAACGACTAACAATGCTGGATTTTTGAATAAATACTGGAAACATTTCTCTCCGTAATAAGACCATCCAATAATCGTAGAGGATGCAAAGAAAATTAAGCCAATCGCCACTACAAGTGGACCGGCACTTCCTAAAAATTGTTCAAAAGCAGCAGTTGTTAAAGCAGCGCCTTCCAGTGACTCGTCTTTATAAAGACCCGACATGACAATGGTGACACCTGTAATCGAACAAATGATGATTGTATCGAAAAGCACTTGTGTCATAGACACCAATGCCTGACGTCCCGGAAGATCTGTTATGGCAGCAGCTGCTGCAATCGGAGCGGAACCAAGTCCTGCTTCGTTGGAGAAGACGCCGCGTGCCACACCGTAGCGGATAGCGGCACCAATAGCACCACCAACTGCTGCTTCACCTGTAAAGGCAGCACTGAAAATTGTAGCAAAAGCTCCTGGAATCAATTCCATGTTCAAAATCATAATAATAATTCCTGCGATTATGTAAAACAATGCCATGAAAGGAACAAAGAATGAAGTAACGCGTCCAATGCTCTTAATTCCACCGAGCAGAACCAACGCCGTAAAAATGGTTAAAATAATGCCTGTAATCCATGTGGGCACGCTGAACGTATCACGAACAACCGAAGCAACTGAGTTTGACTGTGTGCCATTACCAATACCAAACGCAGCAAGGGCACCGAAGATAGCAAATAAAACAGCTAGCCATTTCTGTTTTAATCCATGCTCCAAGTAATACATAGGTCCGCCAGCCATTTGACCTTTAGCATCCACTACACGGTATTTGACTGCGAGAACCGCTTCACCGTATTTCGTGGCCATCCCGAAGAATGCTGAGAACCACATCCAGAAAATAGCACCTGGTCCGCCGAGAATAACCGCTGTTGCGACACCAACAATATTACCGGTACCGACTGTAGCAGCCATGGCAGTGGAGAGTGCCTGAAAGTGACTGATATCTCCTTCAGAGCTTTTATCCGTATTTTTAGTGAAAACTAGTTTCAAGGCATAGGGCAATAGACGAAGCTGTAGAACACCGAGACGGACAGTTAAGAAAATTCCAGTACCTACTAATAAAATCAATAAAGGCGGTCCCCAGATGTAACCGCTAATTGTGCCCAATAACTCTTCAACTTGTGACATAATCTCTCCCCCTTCTATCTCTCCTTTTTATCTGTAAAACCTCCTGTAAACATAATATTCCGAAATTTTCTAAAGATAGTCAAGCTATTTTTTAAAAATAACTTTTAGATTAGCGTTTAAAATTTTTAAGATTAGGGAAAATTCTAAACAGATGTGAAAAATTATTTTTATCTTAGGAGGAATTTAGGATGAGTCAAAACAAATTAATGACAGGTTTATTAGTAGGGGCAGCAGTAGGAATTATTGTTTCATTACTCGACAGTAATACTAGAAACGATGTTGTTCAAAAATCAAAAAAAGCAAGCAATAGCGCAAAATACTATGCATCAAATAGAGATGAATTGGTACAGGCTTTCCAGCATCAAGCTGAAAGAGCACAAAACCTATATTCTCGTATTTCTGAAGATGCTTCTTACGTTGGCAGTAAAGTAAATGAATTGAAAGAAATGACGCCACAAGTAAAAGAAATGGCACTCGAAACAAAAGAGGTATTTATGGATACAAAAGCTGCTGTTGTTGAAACAAAAGATGATGTAATATCAGCCGTCAAAGAAGACAATCCATCACCAAGCACTTCTTTAGGAGACAACGATAGCACTTCTGGATCATCATCAAACGATGCCGGTCACACAAAAAATCAAGCTAATGGGAGTTCAAATTCCCAAAATCGATTATAGGTTGTTTGTCCCGATGAAACCTGTAGGGCAACAACCAACTAATAGTAAAGAACGCGCCCGTTTAAATAGGTTTGATGTAACAACGACTAGCGGGTTTTTAAAAGAATTGTTGCAACGGATTAAAGACGTCGACGTGCCAGGACTAGGAGCACAGTTGGCGTTTTTTTTCCTATTGTCCATTTTCCCTCTACTGATTTTCTTAGTAACCCTTTTACCGTATTTATCTTTGTCAGAAGAGCAAATTTTTAGTTATATGCAAGAAGTGGTACCTGGAGAGGTTTATGTGCTGATTGAAAGCACATTACAAGAGATTTTGACAAGTCAAAACACTGGATTGTTGTCCTTTGGGATTTTAGCGACGATTTGGTCAGCAAGTTTAGGGATGGATTCGTTAATCAAGTCGTTGAATACGTCTTATAAAGTAACAGAAAATCGTCCGCTTCTCATCGCGCGTGGTATGTCTATTTTGATGACTATTTTGCTAATTTTGATTTTGATTATTGCTTTAGCATTGCCCGTTTTCGGTGAACAGCTTGGCTTGTTGATTTTTTCGTTTCTAGGATTGGAAGAAGGGTTTCTTGCACTTTGGAGCTCAATCCGTTTTACCATCCCAACGATTATTACATTTGTTGCTTGTGCCATCATTTACTGGCTAGCTCCAAACGTAAAAATGAATATTTTAAGCGTCTTAGGAGGCGCTGCATTCGCCGCAATCGGTTGGTTGGTGATTTCCTATCTATTTTCAATTTATATTAGCAATTTTGGTAATTTTTCAGCAACTTACGGTAGCATCGGAGGCGTGATTATCTTAATGCTTTGGCTTTATATTTCGGCTATGGTATTAATAATTGGTGGGCAGATTAACGCTGTCATGAAAGAACGGCGACATTTCAAAAAGAAGGCATCCTGAATTGTCACTCATTCAGAATGCCTTCTTTTTATATGCTGCGATTCAACATACGCAACCCATTTAAAATAACTAAAATGGTACTGCCTTCATGTCCGATGACGCCAATGGGCAAAGTAATCGTCTGAAAAAAATTTGAGATGATCAATAAAATAATGACTGAAACAGAAAAGAAAATATTTTGTTTGACGATCCGCTGCATTTTGCGTGAAAGCTTGATTGCGTAGACTATGCGTGATAAATCGTTTTTCATCAAAATAACATCAGCGGTTTCCAGTGCAATATCGGTTCCAGCACCCATCGCAATGCCAGTTGTTGCCGTTGCTAAAGCAGGTGCGTCATTTATGCCATCACCTGTCATCGCAACGTATTTATACTTTTTTAACAATTTTTTTATTTCTTCTACTTTATCAGCAGGCATGCATTCTGCGACATAGTCAGTGACTCCAGTTTCTTTGGCAATCACCGCTGCTGTTTTGTGGTTATCACCTGTTAGCATAATGCAGTAAACCCCTAGTTGTTCCAACTCATTAATCGTTGTCTTGGTAATAGTACGAACTGTATCTTTTAACGCCATAGCGGCAAGAATTCCTTCGCGGTCTCGAACGAAGGTCACCGTTTTTCCTTGATTGGCTAGTTTCGCCAATAGCCCATTTTCAAAAACTTCTGCTAGCTGTTCGCCAACAAATTTCGGCTTACCGACGAGAAATTCTTCTTGTTCAATCAGTGCTTTTAAGCCGTTACCTGGAATATCTTCAATTAATAAGTTAGGCAATGGAACAATTCCTTTAGAAACAACAAAATCACTAATAGCTTTTGCTAAAGGATGATTCGATTGTGTCTCAATTCCTGCAATTCTTGCCATTGTCAGTTGAGGATCTGCGCCTTTGCGAATAACAAAGTCTGTAACTTCAGGTTGACCGCGTGTTAATGTGCCCGTTTTATCAAAAGCGATAGCACGAACCAAGCTCAGATTTTCTAAATGCATACCACCTTTGAAGATAATTCCTGTTTTTGCGCCGTTAGAAATGGCCGCAAGCGTGGCAGGCATAATAGAAGCGACAAGTGCACAAGGAGAAGCTACTACAAGTAAGACCATAGCGCGATAAAGTGTTGTGTTCCAATCCCAACCGAAAACGTAATGTGGCGCAAATAGCATGATGACAAAACCTGCAAGAACGACTTTCACATAACGACCTTCAAAGCGTTCGATAAATTGCTGAGAAGGGGACTTTTCACTTTGTGCGGACTGAACCAAATCAATTATTTTTTGAAACAAAGTTTCAGAACTGGGCTTCGTCATTTCTATCGTGATGGCACCTGACAAATTGACTGTCCCTGCAAATAGTTCATCTTCTTCATACTTCGAGACAGGAAGAGCTTCACCGCTGATGGCTGATTCGTCTACAGCACTTTGGCCAGTATGTAAAACCCCATCAACTGGTATTCGCTCACCAGGTTTTACGACGATATAATCACCAATGTCCAAGTCACCTAAAGGGACGCGCAGTGTTTGTCCATTTTGAACGCGCCAGGCTGATTCGGGCTGTATTTCCATTAACGAGGTAATTTCTTTCCGACTTTTGTTCATTGTGTACGTTTCTAGCGCGCCACTTAAAGAAAAGATAAAAATTAGGATGGCGCCTTCTGCCCAATAGCCAATAATAGAAGAGCCAACTGCTGCTAAAATCATTAAGATTTCAACATTTAATTGTCTATCTTCTAAAGTTTTCAATATGCCATATTTGGCTTTGGCATAACCACCAATTACAAAAGCTAGTAAAAAGGTAGTGACTGAATAAGTGGAATACTGTTGTAGATCTAGTATAAACGCGATGACAATTAAAAATCCTGAAAACAACGAGGCATTCAATTCGATATGGGTTTTTAAAAATAGCATGAGCGATACCTGCCTTTCTAAATCGATTTGTCGAATTAAAAATTCTGAAGGACGGAGGTGCAGAAAAGAAAAACTAAAACTCTATTACTGTGTAGTCTATCACATTACTTCTAAGCAATAGAGCAGCTATCACTACAGTAAAAGATAAAAAAATCCGCTGCCAAAAGGCAACGGATTTACTGCTTATCGATCTTCAGAAGGACGTGACTGGAATTGTTTCATTTTATCATCCAAATCATCAACCATCGCGATTAACCGATCAATGTCTTCGAGTTCTGTGTTTTCAGGTTCGATAGCATCTAATACTTCTAAAAACATGCTTAAGCGCTGTTTCATATAAGAAACTTGTTGCTCTTTATTCGTAATGGATTTTCCCATTTGATACACCTCATTTCGCCTATTAATCGTAACGGATAATGGAGACGAATTCAATAACTATAGGTAGAACTAATTATTTTACTAGTTTTACTATTTTGAATATTTACTTAATATAAATTTTGTGTTAAGTTAAGGTTAATCAAAAGAGAGGGGAGGCCGAAGGGAATCAGCGAAACCACATCACAGCATCAGAAAATTCGAAGGAGGCGGTTCGCACATTTCACCGGCGTCTTAGCCGAAAATGGCATTTATGAAAGATAACTTAACTGTATATAAACTGTAAAAGGCTCATCCTTAATCTGACATCAGATATAGAATGAGCCTTTTATCATGTTTGACGAACTTCAAAGCTTTCAATGATTTCGATAGAATCCTTTACCGACTGAACCATTGAGCAGTTTTTTCGAGTTAATTCCATAACACGCGCCATTTTCTTTTCGTCAATGTCACCAGTAATCGTAAAGTGTAAATGAACTTTTTCCACACGACCAGCTTCTTCATCATTGCGAACAACTTCTGTTACTTCGATTTGAATATCTTTAGCAGGCATCCTCATTTTATCGAGGACTTTTCTCATAACCCCACCACTACATACAGCCAACGAAGAGATCAATAATTGATAAGGTCTAAAACCATATTCCTCGTCGCCTGAAATTTGGATGTCACCAAAAGGCAAATGCCCTGTAAAGCCGTTTTCGTTCATTGAATAGTTCATCTTGTAACGCCTCCCTATGTTAGAATTGTATCTGAAATCTTATTAAATACAAAAGAACATGCTTGTTCGAGGAGGCATTATGAAGAAATTTTCAAAAAGTGAGCGTGGCCGATTTTGGATTCTTGTTGCCATTGTCTCGATTTCAGGCTTTTCACAAGGCATGCTGCTGCCATTAATCGCAGTTATTTTTGAACAGGATGGTGTATCTTCCGCATTAAATGGCTTGAGTGCCACAGGTTTGTATATTGGAACATTAGTAATCGCGCCTTTTATGGAACCGCAATTGCGAAAATTTGGTTACAAACCATTGATTTTAGTAGGCGGAGGATTAGTTGTCGTATCGCTTTTTCTTTTTCCGTTATGGAAATCAGTGTTGTTTTGGTTTGTGTTGCGTATTTTAATTGGTATTGGTGATCAAGCCTTACATTTTTCAACGCAAACTTGGATTACGAGTACGTCGCCACACCACCGGTTAGGACGTAATATCGCGATTTATGGGATGTCTTTCAGTATCGGTTTTGGAGCGGGTCCACTATTTGTTCCGATGGTAGAAGTGTTTGAAGCTCTGCCATTCATCATTTCAGGTTTATTGTGTTTGCTAGCTTGGTCATTGGTTTTTTTGCTTAGAAATGATTTTCCTGAAGTTACGGGAAGTGCTATGACAGCAAAAGGTACGGTAGGACGATTTAAAGCAGCCATCCTCATTGCTTGGGTTGCCTTTCTTCCACCGCTGGGCTATGGATTTTTAGAAGCTTCACTCAATGCCATTTATCCAGTTTATGCGCTTCGTCAGTCTATTGAAGTTGGAATGGTTTCGATTATGCTAGCCGCTTTTTCAGCAGGAGCGATTGTTACGCAATTGCCACTTGGGAATTTGAGTGATCGCATCGGTCGAAAAAAAGTACTGTTAGTAGCATTGGCCGGTGGAGCGCTAGTTTTTGCTACTGCTAGCTTTTATGAATCGAATGCTTGGGTAACTGTTGGATTTTTTGCAGTAGCGGGTATGTTTGTTGGTTCAACATTTTCACTGGGTATATCTTATATGGCAGATGTGATGCCAAAAGAGTTATTGCCAACAGGGAACTTGTTATGTGGAATCGGATTTAGTATTGGCAGCTTAGCAGGACCTACAATGGGTGGATTATTTGTTCAATTCTCAGGAGGGGTAAGTTTTCTGCTGCTCATCGCTGGTATTTTACTAATAATTACAGTACCGATTGCCCTGAAAAATCCAATGAAAACGAGTAATGCTTAACAAAAAAGCTGATGCCTAGAGGTATGCCTCTAGCATCAGCTTTTTTTATTTCAGTACTAATTTTGTAACAGATTCTACTTGCGCTGTTTGTGGGAACATATCGACCGGTTGAATGTATTCAATGCGGTAGATTTTAGTTAATTGCTGTAAATCCTTAGCTAAAGTGGAAGGATTGCAAGACGTATAAACAAAACGCTTCGGTTTTACTTTTAAAATAGTTTGCAAAAGTGAATCGGCAAGTCCAGTACGTGGTGGATCTACGGTTAACACATCCGGAACAAATCCTTCGTTGCTCCAAAGCTCCAACCATTTCTCGGCTGTACCTGTAACATATTTTGCTGTATAGCCTTGTGCTTTGGCATTGGCTTTAGCGTCAACCACACTTTCGTGTAAAACGTCCATGCCCCGAACTTCTTTAGCACGGTCTGCTAGCCAAAGTCCAATCGTTCCGACGCCACAATAAGCATCGACGACCGTTTCTTGTCCAGTTAATTCAGCAGCGCGTTTGATTTCATCGTATAGTTTGACGGTTTGCGTCGGATTTAGTTGGAAAAAGGCACGTGCTGATAAATCAAATGCCAATTCGCCTAACTCTTCGTGGATCGTATCTTTGCCGAACAATGTAATCGTTTCGTCTCCAAAAATCAAAGAAGTTTTTTCTTTATTGATGTTTTGAACGATTGATACTAAGTTTGTATCGATTTTTTGCAGACGTTCCATTAATAATTCTTTTTGTGGAATCTTCGAACGTGTCGTCACTAAGACCAGTTGAATTTCACCCGTTCTAACACCAGTGCGGACAACGATGGTACGGATAATGCCTTTCATCGTCTTGCCATCGTATATTGGCATTTTCAATTCTTCCAAAATTCGCTTGACTGCGTTCGTAATGACCGTTGTATCGGGGTGCTGAACGATACATTCATCAATATCCAAAAGTTGATGAGAGCCTTCTGCAAACAATCCTGCGATAACTTTTGTGCCTTTTAAGCGTGTCTGGAACTGGCTCTTGTTGCGGTAACGCCACGGTTCTTCCATGCCGATGGTTTTCTCAACATGCACGGTCGTCCCTTTTAGGTAGCGCTCCAATGCCTGTACGACAAGATCCCGCTTTTCAACTAATTGCTGATCATACGTCATGTGTTGCAATTGACAGCCGCCGCATGCTTCATAAATTGGACAAGGTGGTGTCTGACGATGGGGAGAAGCGCTTAAGATTTTAATAATGCGTGCTTGTGCAAAGTTGCGCTTGACTACAGTTACTTGCGCCACGATTTCTTCACCTGGAAGAGCTCCTGGAACAAATACAACATTACGTTTAAAATAGCCAATGCCTTCGCCGTTAATGCCGAGTCGTTTAATGGTCATCGGAATTTTCTGGCCTTCTTCAATACTAGGTTTATCGTTCATGGATCTCACATCCTTCAGTTAATCATCTCCCCATTATAGTCTTATTTATAGATATCAGCCAGTGCTGATCGTAAATTAGAAAACTTGAATTGGAAACCATGTTGCTGAAGAACCGTAGGCAGGACTCGTTGGCCTTCAAGAACTAGCTGACTCTTCTCCCCTAGGATAGCTTTCATAGCAAATGATGGGACAGGAATCCAATGCGGCCGTCCAAGTGTATGGGCAATTTCCTTGCCAAAATCCTTCATTTGTTTGGGACTTGGAGCGGTGACATTAAAGGCGCCGCTTAATTGATCAGTATCGAGTGCAAAAGCTAATGCCCGAGCGACGTCTTTAATATGAACCCATGACAGCCATTGTTTACCAGACCCAACAGTGCCGCCAGCGAACATTTTATAAGGCAAAGCCATTAAAGGTAAAGCCCCTCCATTTTTCCCAAGAACAATGCCGAAACGCCCACACGATACACGTAATCCATCTTCTTCAGCGCGATGAGCTAAAATTTCCCAATCACGAACCGTTTGTGCCAAGAAGTCTGAACCAAGTTCGGCAGAAGCCTCAGTATAAGTAACCGTTTGAGAAGGTGGGTAAATACCGACAGCACTGGCGTTTACTAAAACTTTCGGCTTTTTCTCTAGCTTGTGAATAATGCGCAATAATTCATTCGTGGCATCCATCCGACTTGAGTAAATCATTTTTTTCTGTTCTTCACTCCATCGACCATCGTTAATAGAAGTACCAGCCAAATTAACAAAAGCATCAACGCCTTCTAATTGTTTTTCTGGAACAGCATCTTTCTCCAGCCATTTGACGTATGTAATTTTATTGGCTGTCGTTTTTGGATTTCTCGTCAAAATAACTACTTCATCGCCTCGATCAAGTAGTAAGCGAGTCAATTCTTTGCCAACGAATCCTGTGCCACCTGTAATTGCTACTTTCATTTCCATCTCCTCCTGTTTCTTGTTAGCATACCCTTAATGGCTCTAAGCTATGCCATTTTTTGTCCTGAAGGTGTATAATATAAGGAGAAGAGAGGTGCCAGTAAATGCCGATTATTTCAAAAATCACACAGGGAAAGAAAAACCCTGAAAGGTATAATATCTTTTTCGAAGATAAATATGCTTTTAGCGTGGATGAGGCGGTGCTTATTAGGTATCAGCTGACAAAAGGCAAAGAGCTGGACCAATGGACCATCGAAGAAGTTAACTTCGAAGACGAAGTCCGAAAAGCCTATAATAAAGCTCTTTATTACCTTGGCTTTCGTATGCGAAGCGAAGGAGAAGTACGCCAAAAGTTAAAAGAAAAAGAATACGGAGATGCCGTAATAGATGAAGCGATTAAGAAACTATATGTCCATAGTTTTTTAGATGATCAACAATTTTCAGAAGCGCTGATGAGAACCCAAATCAAATCAGGGAAAAAAGGTCCGCGCGCAATCCAGCAAGATATGCAAAAGAGAGGAATTGATAAACAGATGCAAAAAGACGTCTTAGATTCCTATTCCGAAGAAGAGCAATTGGAAATTGCCAAAGGCCTTGCAGAGAAAATTGCACTTAAAGAAAAGATGAAAACACCAAGCCAAATCCATCAAAAAATTAATGACACCCTGATGAGAAAAGGCTATAACTATTCGTTGATTAAACTAGCAATTGAAGAACTTGACCTTGAGAAAAATGATGATCAGTGGTTGGAAATTGTCGCAGAACAAGGCGATAAGTTATGGCGCAAGCACAGTTCAAAACTGTCCGGCTATGATTTAAAATCGAAAGTTAAACAAGGACTCTACCAAAAGGGGTTTCCGAGTGAAGTAATCAACGACTATCTAGATAAGAAGGAGCTTGAAGATGACTGAGAAAAAACCATACAGTGATATGACAGAGCATGAACTTCGCGGAGAAATTGCTAACTTAAAAGAAAAAGCTAGAAAAGCTGAGCAACTAGGCATCATCAATGAATTCGCAGTGCTCGAGCGAAAAGCCATGATGGCAGCAGCTTATATGCTGGATCCCGCTGATTTTAAACAAGGCGAGATATACCGCATTGAAGGAGACCCAAATGTCTATTTTCAAATCGATTATTTAAAAGGTCGTTTTGCTTGGGGTTACCGAATGGGTGGAGAAAAATTTACAGAGGCGCTGCCTATTTCGATGCTGCGCCCATTGAAAGAAGGGAAATAAAAGATGAAAGAAATTATCGATCAACTAACAATTGAGTTACAGGAAAAAAATCCGAATCTTACAGAAGAGAAAGCACGGACATGGGTTGAACTACTAGCATCTGACTTTGAATCGTCTTACGCCAAAGCAGGATACGATTACCAAGGGACCGCAGTAGTTGAAAAAGTCATGCGACAGTGGATCGACAGCTATGGCGACAAAATTCATGAATTTGCCGGAACGAATCCGAAATATGCACATCTTTTAAACGACTAAAAGAAAAGCGCAAGCGCTCGTGTAGATTCGACGGGCATAAGACGCGCTGGCGGAGCGGCGTTCTTTGCCACACAGCCGGAGTGACTTATGACCCGAGGATCTGGGCGCTGGAGTCTGGACAAAGAAAAGCGCAAGCCCCCGTGTAGCACCGACAGGCATAAGACAGACTGGCAGAGCGGCGCATTTGGCCGCACAGCCGGGATGACTTATGACCCGAGGTGCTGGGCGCTGGAGTCTGGACAAAGAAAAGCGCAAATCGGTACATTTCTGAAAGTTTTTTGTTATAAGCATAAAAAAGAAAACGCGCACCCTGGGGTGTGCGTTTTCTAGTTATGGCTAAAATCTAGTTTTTTTCTTAACTTGTCTTCGCTAAAAATCCAGCCCGTATACGAATTGATAATTTTACATTCTTTGTCCAAATGAGCTACAGCAACAAATGGATAATAATCATTGCTGCGATAGCGCAGGTCAATCAACCGCACTTCGAAAATGTCGCCGTACTCGTTGATTTCCCAACGGTATAATGGAGAAAACGAAATGAATGCAGCTATGTTTTTGTCTTTCATTGCTGCTTGAATCAAGTTATTTTCAGGCATTTCTTTTTTCATAAATTTATCGTAGATGTTGATTGTTCGCCCATATGCACGGCCGACATAATGGTGACGTTCAGTGTCGGCAGCAATACGCCAGTGAAAAAAACGCATCGTCGGTGCCACAAAAACGGCAGAAGCACCTGGGATGGTGTTGAGAACGGCTTTTTTAATTGCGGCTTGTAGCGCAAAACGTGCAAGGTAGTAGAAGAATAAGGTAATATACAGGATGCTAATGGTCCAAACAGGATCAGCGCCAAATGCCCATATCGTTAAAGCCAATACGTGTGCACCAAAAATAATCGGATCAAAGGTGTTAATGACACCAAGCGCAATCCAGCGGTTAGAGATTGGCCTTAAGGCTTGTGTACCATACGAGTTGAAAATATCGACGAACACATGGATAAAGACAGCCAAGAAAGACCAAAGCCATAAATGCAGTAGATTAGCTTCTGGAAAAATCAGAGAAATCGCACCTGCTATAAGCAACGGCCATAACAATACTGCCGGAATCGAATGAGTTGCACCTCTATGGTGGCGAATATAAACAGCGTTATCTCGCAGTTTTAAAACAGTATCAACATCTGGCGCTAACGAGCCAATAATAACACCAGAAATAACAGCGGTCATGGTAATGGGGTGACTGGCGACGACGGGATCGGCCATTGCGAGACCACCAAGGGCGATACCCATGACAATATGAGTACCTGTATCCATTGTCTCATCTCCTCTCTAGAGAAGTTATGTTTATGAAAAACTAAAGTTTTTTGTTAAAATAAACAGATTCCTCATTGTCATATATACCCGGAAAAGGATTCGGATAATCAAGCTGAACGGAGGAAATAACTATTAAAATAGAAAAAAAGCAATTTCAAAATGACTTGATTAGTTGGTTTGCAGCGGAAAAGAGAGATTTGCCTTGGAGACGTACAGCAGATCCTTATCAAATCTGGATTTCAGAAATTATGTTACAGCAAACCCGTGTAGATACGGTTATTCCTTATTATAAACGCTTTATCGAAAAATTTCCCACTTTGAATGACTTGGCACAAGCAGATGAACAAATTTTACTGAAACAATGGGAAGGGCTAGGCTACTACTCGCGTGCACGCAATTTACAAGCTGGAGTCAAAGAAGTAGCTGAAAACTATGGTGGTATCGTTCCAAATAGTCGAAAAGAAATTTCTTCTTTAAAAGGTGTGGGTCCGTATACAGCAGGAGCGGTATTAAGCATTGCTTATGGTATTCCAGAGCATGCAGTAGATGGCAACGTTATGCGTGTGTTGTCGCGAATTTTACTGATTGAAGAAGATATCGCGAAGCCAAAGACGCGCAAAATTTTTGAAGAAGCCGTCACAGAAATTATCAGCCATGAAGATCCTTCTTCATTTAATCAGGGATTAATGGAGTTGGGTGCTTTGATCTGTACGCCCACTTCGCCGAAATGTTTGTTATGTCCTGTGCGAGAGCATTGTGCTGCTTTCCACGAAGGAAAGCAAAATGAATTGCCGATTAAGACGAAAGCTAAGAAAACCAAATCATTGCAATACGCAATGGTAGCCATACGCAATGAAGATAAATTCCTTATGGAACAGCGACCAGAAAGTGGATTATTAGCGAATATGTGGCAGTTCCCGCTGTTAGAAACAGCCATAGATGCGCTACCGCTAGAAATCGAAGAGCAATTGTCCGAAAGGTTAAAAGGCGTCGTGGACAAAGCTGAAAAAATTACTTCTTTCAAACATGTCTTTTCTCATTTAACATGGAACGTGGACGGTTTTATTGCCGATAGTAAAAACATAGTCGCACTAGATCGCATGAGATGGGTGACAGCAGAAGAGTTAGAGTTATTGCCGGTTGCAGGACCGGTTCAAAAAATGAAAACAGCTTTACAGCAAAGAGGAGAGGTATAGTCATGACAGAACAAAAAGTAGCATTAGTAACAGGTAGCAGTAAAGGGCTAGGCAAAGCACTGGCAATCGCACTGGCTGAACAAGGATACGATATCGTCGTCAACTATGCGCGTAGCAAAACTGCTGCGCTTGAAACTGTAAAAGAAATTGAAGCACGAGGACAAAAAGCTTTGCTGGTTCGCGCGAATGTAGGAGATGTTGAGAAACTGCGTGGCATGTTCCAGACCATTAAAGAAGAATTTGGGAGACTGGATGTTTTCGTATCCAATGCGGCTTCTGGTGTTTTACGACCGATTATGGAACTAGAAGAATCTCATTGGGACTGGACGATGAACATTAATGCAAGAGCCATGTTATTTGGTGCTCAAGAAGCTGCAAAGTTAATGGACAAAGGCGGTAAAATTGTTGGTATTAGTTCATTAGGTTCAATTCGCTATTTGGAAAATTATACGACGATAGGTGTTTCAAAAGCAGCTGTAGAATCACTGACACGTTATTTAGCTGTAGAAATGGCGCCCCTTGGAATTGCAGTCAATACAGTATCCGGTGGAGCACTCGATACAGACGCGTTAAAACATTTTCCAAATCGTGATGATTTATTGAATGATGCACGGATTAATACACCAGCAGGCCGTATGGTTGAGGTTGATGATATGGTCAAAGCTGCTTTGTTCTTGATTTCTCCCGACTCGGATATGATCCGTGGTCAAACGATTATTGTCGATGGAGGTCGCTCAGTCGTTATGTAATCCTTTGGTCCTTATGCCTTATTGCTGTATGTTTTCAGAATTGGTTGATATAATACTGAAATAGCAGATAAATAATGGCTTAGACAAGAAGGTGGGATAGTACATGGCGATTCCTGCGGAGGGTGAAACAATCCAAATCCACAGTTACAAGCACAACGGCCGAATCCACCGTGTCTGGCAGGAAACAACTGTACTGAAAGGTACGAATAATATTGTAATTGGTGCAAATGAACGGACGTTAGTGACAGAATCTGATGGCCGAACTTGGTTGACGCGCGAACCATCAATCTGCTATTTTCATGCAGAACATTGGTTTAACATCATCTGTATGCTCCGAGACGACGGTGTTTATTATTATTGCAATGTCAGTTCTCCATTCGTTTATAATAATGGCTCGTTGAAATACATCGATTATGACTTAGACGTCAAAGTGTTTCCAGACATGTCTTACACGCTGTTGGATGAAGACGAATATGAAGACCATAAGCGACAAATGGGTTATCCTGATGTGATCGATCAAATTCTACATCGAAATGTTGAGAAACTGATCGGCTGGATCAAACAACGCAGAGGGCCATTTGCCCAAGACTTTATCGAAGTATGGACGAACCGCTATGAATTTCATAGACAAAACCGGATTCGTGATTAAAATGAAAACCTGTTGCTTGCCAACAGGTTTTTCGTTTTGAACAGAATGGAGTGGAAAATTTGAGTAGTATGAAACGCTATATGCAGTTTGTTAAACCGTATTATTGGCAGATTGCGTTAACCATTGTCATTGGAATATTCAAATTTGCCATCCCGCTTTTTATTCCACTGCTAATCAAAATCGTCATTGACGACATTATTGGAGCGGATGCATTATCTAATGCCGAAAAGTTGAACCAGCTATATTTATGGCTTGGGGGAACCGCGATTGTCTTTTTCTTATTGCGTCCACCGATTGAATATTACCGTCAATATTACGCGCAGTATGTCAGCAATAAGATTCTTTATGATATCCGTGGCTATTTATATGGCCATTTGCAACGGCTAAGCCTGCGCTATTACGCGAACACACGAGCGGGTGAAATTATCTCACGTATCATTAACGACGTTGAGCAAACCAAAAACTTTGTCATGATTGGCTTAATGAACGTGTGGCTGGATCTGGCAACGATTCTCATCGCCATTGTGATCATGCTTTCTATGGACGTTTCGTTAACTATTGTGGCATTGCTGGCATTTCCATTCTATGCATTTAGCGTCAAATATTTCTTTGGTCGTTTGCGCGACTTGACGCGTGCACGTTCTCAGGCTTTAGCAAATGTTCAAAGCTATTTACATGAACGTGTTCAAGGAATGAGTATCATTAAAAGTTTTGCACTCGAAAAGCACGAGCAGAAAATTTTCAACGATACCAATAATCAATTTCTAGAAAAAGCTATTGATCATACGAAATGGAATGCTAAAGCATTCGCTGTAGTCAATACGATTACGGATGTTGCTCCGCTATTGGTTATCGGCTACGCCGGTTATCAAGTAATTGAAGGCAATTTAACACTCGGGACAATGGTAGCGTTTATAGCTTATATTGAACGACTTTATAGTCCACTTCGCCGCTTAGTCAATTCTTCAACGACTTTGGTGCAGTCACTAGCTTCTATGGATCGTGTTTTCGAATTGATCGATGAGGACTACGACGTGACTGATAAAGAACAAGCACATAATTTAACAGTGGTTGACGGCAAATTGGAATTCCGAGACGTTTCTTTCCATTACAACGATGGTGGAAATAACGTATTATCTAATTTGAACTTTACAGTGAAACCTGGAGAGACTGTCGCATTTGTTGGAATGAGCGGTGGTGGAAAATCTACGATTGTCTCCTTGATTCCGAGATTCTACGATGTTACGAGTGGTGGGATCTTCATGGATGGTCACGATTTGCGCGACGTCACGACTCATACGTTACGTGATCAGATTGGATTAGTGCTACAGGATTCTATTCTCTTTAGCGATTCGGTAAAAGCAAATATCCTGATGGGCAAACCAGAGGCAACAGACGAAGAAGTAATTGCAGCAGCCAAAGCTGCCAATGCAGATGAATATATTTCGCAGCTGCCTGAAGGCTACGACACTAAAGTTGGAGAACGCGGAGTGAAATTATCGGGTGGACAAAAACAACGTGTCGCGATTGCACGTGTCTTCTTGAAAAATCCACCGATTCTTATTTTAGATGAAGCCACTTCAGCACTAGACCTTGAAAGTGAAGCATTGATTCAAGATTCACTAGAACGTTTGGCACATGACCGCACAACCTTAATTGTTGCACATCGCCTTTCAACAATTACTCATGCAGACCAAATTTTGGTCATCGATCATGGTAAACTTGCTGAAAATGGTACGCATGCAGAACTGATGAAACAGCAAGGAGTATATTACAACTTATTCCAAGTTCAACATTTTAATTGATTGACACGAAGAGCCTCCATTATTTTGGAGGCTCTTTTGTGATGTCTTCGACTTCCAGCAAATACAAATAAGATATTGCATTAATAATAATATTACGTATAATTAAAAGAAGGAGAATGTTCTGAATCATTTTTGTGTAAAAGGGGGAGCATCATGAATGAACGCAAAACCATCTTAGACGTTAAAGGATTACAAACAACCTTTTTCACAGACGATGGAGAGATACCAGCAGTAGATAATGTAGATTTTCATATACGAGAAGGGGAAGTGCTTGGAATTGTTGGGGAATCCGGATGTGGTAAAAGTGTGACGTCACTTTCCATAATGGGATTAGTTCCAAGTCCTCCTGGGAAAATTACGAACGGCGAAATTTTATTTCAGGATAAAGATTTAACGAAATTATCCGAGAAAGAAATGCGAGGAATCCGAGGAAATGATATCGCAATGATTTTTCAGGAACCGATGACGTCGTTAAACCCGTTGTTTACAATTGGCAATCAGCTTCGTGAAGCGATTAAAATTCATAAAAAAGATTGGTCAAAAAAACAGGTGCAAGAAAGAGCAATTGAAATGATGAATTTGGTAGGCTTGCCTCGACCTGAAGGGTTGATGAAAGAATATCCACATCAATTATCAGGCGGAATGCGCCAACGAGTCATGATTGCAATGGCTTTGTTATGTGATCCGAAAGTATTGATTGCAGACGAACCGACAACAGCGCTTGACGTAACGATTCAGTCTCAAATTCTGAAATTGATCAAAAATCTTAACGAACGGTTAAATACAGCAGTGCTATTAATTACTCATGATTTAGGTGTAGTAGCTGAAACTTGTGAGCGTGTAGTCGTTATGTATGCCGGAAAAGTAGTCGAAGAAGGTCCGGTCCACACGATTTTTAACGACCCACAACATCCCTACACGAAAGGCTTACTTGAATCAGTTCCAGATATGCGTTTTAAAAAAGAGCGATTGTATTCGATTCCTGGGAACGTTCCCAAACCGGGAGCGATAAAAACAGGCTGCAAATTCGCAGCACGTTGTGAATTTGCTTTTGATCGCTGCACCGTAGAAAATCCAGAGCTGTACCAAACAGCGGAAGATCATCAAACACGCTGTTTCCTATTCGATCCGAAGGAGGTACAGTCTCATGACAGAACCGTTGTTAAAAGTTGAAGGATTAAAAAAGTATTTCCCGATTAAATCGGGAATTTTAGGGAAAGTTAGCAATCATGTAAAAGCTGTAGATGATGTGTCGTTTACAGTTCAAGAAGGGGAGACACTGGGAATTGTTGGTGAATCAGGTTGCGGAAAGTCCACAACAGGTCGCATGTTAATGCGTCTTTTGGAACCAACAGAAGGCACTGTGACATTTGATGGACAGGAATTGACCAGTTTATCAAATCACGACATGCGCAAAGCTCGTCGCGATATTCAAATGGTCTTTCAAGATCCCTACGCTTCATTAAACCCACGTCATACCATTGAGAAGATTTTAATGGAACCGCTTAATGTTCATAATATAGGCGATCCAAAAGAACGGAAAAGAAAAGTGCACGAATTTTTGGAAATTGTCGGATTGAGTAGTTACCACGCTAAACGTTATCCGCATCAATTTAGTGGTGGTCAAAGGCAACGCATCGGGATTGCACGCGCCTTAATGACAAATCCAAAACTGATTATTGCAGATGAACCCGTTTCGGCACTTGACGTATCAATTCAAGCGCAAGTATTAAACTTGATGCAAGATCTACAAAAAGAGCTGAAGCTGACTTATATTTTTATTGCTCATGATTTAGGAGTAGTTCGCCATATTAGTGACCGCGTAGGTGTTATGTATCTCGGGCAAATGGCGGAACTTGCCAATACTGAAGATTTATACGAAAAACCATTGCATCCGTATACGCAAGCTCTATTGGCTGCAGTTCCGGTACCAGATCCCGCATTTGTCCGGGAAGAAGTCGTTATTACTGGAGATGTTCCAAGTCCAGCAAATCCACCAAGTGGCTGTAGATTCCATACGCGCTGTCCGTTCAAAATGGACATTTGCTCACAAGTCGTACCGATTTTTGCGGAAGTTGAAAAAGGTCATTCTGTTGCCTGTCATCTTTACGAAGAATCCAGGCCGCAATGATAATAAATAGAAAAAATGGAGGGGTTAATTTGGGGAAGAAAAAGTTCTTATCGTGGACATTTTTATTGCTTTTGTTAGTTTCAACAGCTCTTTATGGCTGTAGTTCTGATGAAGGTTCAAAAGAAGACGGGGGCGAAGGTGGCTCTGCTGAAGAGAAGCAATTGATCTTTGGACGCGGAGGCGACTCGGTGTCACTTGATCCAATTACTGTAACAGATGGAGAATCTTTTAAAGTTACAAAAAACATTTTTGATACATTAGTGAATTTTGGTGAACAGGACACAGAAATCGAAGGAGCGTTAGCATCTAAATGGGAACCTTCTGAAGATGGATTGTCATATACGTTCACATTAGAAGAAGGCGTTAAATTCCATGATGGCACTGATTTTAATGCAGAAGCTGTTGTGAAAAACTTTGAACGTTGGGCAGCTGGTGACGGCGAGAAATTCCCATACTACGGTTCTATGTTCGGTGGTTATGGTGATGAGGAAGGACATGTTATCAAATCTGTTGAAGCAACTGGCGATTATGAAGTTGTTTTCACATTAAATCGTCCACAAGCACCATTCCTTAAAAACCTAGCAATGAGCCCGTTCGCGATTGCGTCGCCAACTGCATTTGAAGAAGCAGGGGATTCTTTCGGTGACAATCCGGTCGGAACTGGTCCATTCAAATTTGTTGAATGGAAACGCAATGATACAATTACAATCGAAAAATTTGATGATTATTGGGTAGATGGCGAGCCGAAACTAGATCAAGTGGTATTCCGCGCGATTCCAGATAACTCAGCTCGTTTAAACGCTTTACTGTCAGGTGAAATTGATTTGGCAGACGGCATTACACCATCTGATGGTAAAACAATTGAAGGAAATGCAGATCTTCAATTGTATGAACGCCCATCTATGAACGTTGGTTACCTTGGAATGACTGTAACACGTGAACCATTTGATGATCCAAAAGTACGCCAAGCGGTAAATCATGCCATTGACAAGCAAGCAATTGTAGACGCATTTTTCGAAGGGCGCGCAGAAGTTGCGAAAAACCCGATTCCACCAGTTATTAGTGGATATAACGACAGTATTGAAGATTACGAATACAGCCCTGAAAAAGCAAAAGAATTATTAGCCGAAGCGGGTCTTCCAGATGGTTTTGAAATGGAACTTTATGCAATGCCAGTTCCACGTCCATATATGCCGGATGGTCAAAAAGTAGCTGAGGCGATTCAAAAGAACTTGGCTGACGTTGGCGTAACTGCTAAAATCGTGTCATTTGAATGGGCTACTTATCTAGAGAAAGCTGCAAACGGAGAAGCTGATGCATTCTTACTTGGCTGGACTGGCGATAACGGCGATGCAGATAACTTCTTGTATGCATTACTTGATCAAGACAATGTTGGTACTAACAATTACACGTACTATGAAAATCAGGAATTGCACGATATCTTAATTCAAGCACAATCAGAAGTTGAGGAAGATAAGAGAAATGAATTATACATGCAAGCTCAAGAAATCATCCATGATGATGCTCCTTGGGTTCCACTTGCACACTCCACACCGCTATTAGCTGGTGGGAAAAACGTAATTGATTTTAAAGCGCATCCAACAGGTTCTGACAAGTTGGCTGGAGTAGATTTAGAGTAGGCAATTCAAGGGAGGAAGTCGGAATGATTTCCTCTCGTTTTTTTTACTGCTATACATATTGCATATTGTTAGAGATGGAGAGGTGAAGAAGATGCTTCACTATATCGGAAGACGGCTTCTACAGTTGATCCCAGTGTTACTCGGTATGACATTTATCGTTTTTATGATCATCCGTGCCATTCCTGGTGACCCTGCACAAGTTATTCTTGGTCAGCAAGCATCCGAAGAAGCAATAAAGGCATTACGAACAAATTTGGGGTTGGATAATCCTTGGTATATTCAGTACTTTGATTATTTAAAAGGATTAGTTACTGGTGATTTGGGAGAATCGCTTCGTACACGAACGCCTGTTGTAGATGAAGTATGGCCATATTTGGCTGCAACAATCGAACTTTCTTTATTTGCTATTATCATTGCCGTTATTATCGGAATCAATGCCGGCATTATTTCAGCCTGGTTCCAAAATTCATGGTTCGATTATTTAGCAATGATTATTGCGTTAATCGGAGTATCGATGCCAATCTTCTGGTTGGGTTTAATGAACCAATGGATCTTCTCAATTGAACTTGGAATTCTTCCAACAACAGGGCGTGAAAATGTTCGAGATCCTGTGGATGTTATGACTGGTTTTTACGTCATTGACACATTGCTTGCGGGAGATTTTAATCAATTATCGACTGTGTTAAAACATCTTGTATTGCCGGGGACCGCATTAGCGACGATACCAATGGCAATTATTGCTAGAATGACTCGGTCGAGCATGCTAGAAGTAATGCGTTCGGATTACGTCAGAACAGCTCGGTCGAAAGGTTTGTCGATGTTTTGGGTAGTTTACAAACACGCGCTTAAAAATGCGATTATTCCTGTATTGACAATTATTGGACTTCAAATGGGATTGCTACTTGGTGGTGCTATTTTGACAGAAACCATTTTCGGCTGGCCTGGAATCGGACGTTATATTTATGAAGCGATTGGCTTCCGTGATTATCCGGTTATCCAGTCAGGTATATTAATCGTTGCATTTATTTTCGTTATGATTAATCTGTTTGTCGATCTGCTTTACGGTTTGGTTGATCCACGCATTAAATATGACTAGGAAGGGGGAGACGTATTATGGCTGAAACAGTAGACAAACAAGATCAAGTAAAAATGCAAAAAGTTGCTGGCCCTTGGAAAGAGGCTTGGCGCGGTTTCCGTAAAAGTAAAGTTGCGGTTATTGGAATGGGAATTGTTATCTTCTTTATCCTGCTAGCAATTTTTGGTCCGCTTCTAACATCGCAAGGCATCAATGAGCAAAATCTGTCTCAACGGCTTCTGCCCCCTTCTTCCGCGCATTGGATGGGGACGGACGATTTTGGAAGAGATATTTTGTCGCGAGTTGTCTATGGTGCCCGAATTTCGTTATGGGTTGGCTTTTTAGCAGTTATTGGCTCCGTCATTGTAGGCAGTATTTTAGGGATTTTAGCAGGATATTACGGACGTTGGGTAGATACAATTATTTCACGTATCTTTGATATTATGTTAGCGTTTCCGAGTATTCTATTGGCCATTGCAGTTGTTTCGGTTCTTGGACCGTCTTTACGTAATGCACTTATCGCCATCGCCATTATTAACGTGCCAAACTTTGGCCGTTTGATTCGCTCGAAAGTATTAAGTATTAAAGAAGATGAATACATTATGTCTGCGAAAGCGATTGGTATGAAAGATAACCGTATTCTTATTTCGCATATTTTACCAAATTCCATGGCACCTGTTATTGTTCAAGGAACATTAGCAATTGCAACTGCGATTATCGAAGCAGCAGCACTAGGTTTCTTAGGATTAGGTGCACAAGCTCCTTCTCCAGAATGGGGCAAAATGCTGGCAGACTCACGTTCGTATTTAACGAATGCCCCTTGGACAATGATTTTCCCGGGTGTTGCGATTATGCTAACTGTACTTGGCTTTAACTTGATGGGTGACGGTTTGCGTGATGCGCTAGATCCACGAATGAAATCATAAAAAAAGTGTGAGGCAAATTTGCCTCACACTTTTTTTATATGGCATTTTCAAGACCTGTGTCTACTTCTTCTGAATGATAGTTCAAGTAAGCGATGATAAGTAAGTCTAGATGCTCTAGTTGTTCTTCGTAATCTAAAATAGCTGATAGCACATGCATTAAATGATAAACCGAAAATTCACCTTCATTTTCTTCATGTGCTAAATTGATTTCTTTCACAAAAATTGTCATGACTTCATTGCGTCTCATGACGGCATCAGTCCCAGAACCTTCGCTATGTTCGGGACGTAATTTACCAACATATTTCATGTAAAGTTGCTCATGATAACTCGCCAAACTTTCTAATCGCTCTTGAACCATCATATGAAAGTGCTCAGGAAGTTCCATTAGTTCATTTTCAAAACGGTTCAAGCGTTTTAAAACTTCTAAGCTCTTTTTCGATGTGGCAATCATTTGACGGTACAGGACCAATTTTCGTGCTTTTGCATATTGCTGCTTCTTGGTGTAGCTACGTTCTTCTTTATAAAATGAATACCATTGATCAACTTTTATTAATTTCTCTGTTAATTTATCGATGTCTTCTTTAACAGAGGCATGATCAGAGGCATGACGGATCGAAACGCGAATCCAACGAATCACTTCTTCACTAACGGAATGAATGGACGTAAACAAACGGGTTTCGTATTTAGGTGGCAGAAATATCATATTTACGATAAAGGCAGATATAATTCCAAGCATAACAGTGGAAATTCTTAACGACGCAAAAGTTAAGAAGTTCGTAGAATGAGAATCCATGATGATGATAATTGTTACTAATGTTAAAGGAACGGTATTTTCTAACTTCAACTTCAGCATGACCACAATGGCTAATATTGCTGCTATACCAATGGTTAAATAATTACTGCCAAGTGTTAGGACAAAAACGATCGCTATTGCGGCACCAATCAAATTTCCATAAATTTGATCGAGTAATGTTAAGTAAGAACGGTAAATAGATGGCTGGATAGCGAAAATCGCTGCCACTCCTGCGAAAACAGGGGAAGGCAATCCAAGTAAATTGGCCAGATACAGGGCCATAGAAATGGCCACGCCAGTTTTAAAAATACGTGCGCCTAATTTCATGTACTTAAGGACTCCTTCCTTAAAAAATGATTTTCATTAATTATAACTGTTTAAACGCCTCACGTACTGCTTGGATAGAAAATTCTACATCTTCTTCTGTATGTTCAGTAGTTAAAAACCAAGCTTCATATTTTGATGGAGCTAGATTAATACCTTGAGCGAGCATCAATTTAAAAAAGCGACCAAAAATTTCACCATCCGATTTTTCAGCTTGTTCGTAGTTTTCCACTGTTACATCCGTAAAGTAAATAGTTAATGCACCTTTCAAGCGATTAACGGTAATGGTTACACCAAATTCTTCAGCAGCTGACAAAATACCTTGTTCAAGCTGTGCACCCAGTTGATCCATTTTTTCATACACTCCGTCTTCGCCAAGTACCTCTAAACAAGCAATCCCAGCTTGAATCGAAGCAGGATTTCCAGCCATTGTTCCAGCTTGATAGGCGGGACCTAAAGGAGCGACCGTTTCCATAATTTCTTTTTTTCCACCATAAGCACCAATTGGCAGTCCGCCACCAATGATTTTACCGAGTGCTGTCAGGTCTGGGACTAAGCCGAGCATGTCTTGTGCACCGCCGTAGTGGAAGCGGAAAGCTGTAATGACTTCGTCATAGACAATTAACGCACCTTTTTCGTGAGCGATGCGATGAACTTCTTTCAGGTAGCCTTCTTTTGGTTCGACGATTCCGAAATTACCGACAATCGGTTCGACTAAAAGACAAGCTATTTCTTCGCCCCAGCGGTCCATGGCTTCTGAAAATGCTTCAATATCATTGAAAGGAATTGTGATAACTTCTTCTGCGATGGATTTTGGAACACCTGCTGAATCAGGAGTGCCTAGTGTTGCCGGACCAGATCCTGCAGCAACTAAGACTAAGTCGGAGTGTCCATGATAGCACCCAGCAAATTTCATGATCTTTGTTCGTCCGGTGTATGCGCGTGAAACGCGAATTGTTGTCATGACAGCTTCAGTTCCGCTATTAACGAAACGTACTCTGTCCATGTTCGGCATCGCTTCTTTTAACATTTTAGCAAATGTAATTTCGTGGCGCGTTGGAGTCCCGTAAAGCAGTCCGGATTCCGCTGCACGCGTAATTGCTTGCGTAATGTGCGGATGTGCATGTCCTGTGATGATAGGACCATATGCCGCTAAATAATCTATGTACTTATTGCCATCGACGTCCCAAAAATAAGCGCCTTTACCACGTTCCATCGCGACGGGAGATCCGCCACCTACTGCTTTAAAAGATCTTGATGGGCTGTTGACGCCACCCACAATGTGCTGTAATGCCTCTGCGTGAAGCTTTTCTGAAGTTGAATGATTCATTGGGTGAATTGCCTCCTATTGGTTAGTCTATTCTTTATTGTAGACAATCTTGTGCATAAACGCCAAAGAAATTGAAACTAGCGCTTGGGTTCGGTACGATAAGGAAAAGAAAAGGAGTGATGAAGATGTCAGCAGTAACCGGTGTGCAAGCACCAGACTTTTCGTTAAAAAACGAAGCGGGAGAGACTGTTTCTCTAAAGGATTTTTCTGGTAGTAAATATGTGGTTCTTTATTTTTATCCGAAAGATATGACGCCCGGTTGTACAACGCAAGCTTGTGACTTCCGCGATTCGCAAGCTGATTTTTCAGCACTCAACGCTGTGATTCTCGGGGTCAGTGCAGATTCAGAAGATCTCCACAATAAATTCATCGAAAAACATGGTTTGCCATTTTCATTGTTGGTCGACGAAGATCATCAAGTTTCAGAAAAGTATGGGGTTTGGGTAGAAAAAAATATGTACGGGAAAAAGTTTATGGGCATTGAACGCGCGACTTATTTAATCGATCCGACAGGAACAATCGTTAACGTGTGGCGCAAAGTTAAAGTACCCAATCATATCCAAGACGTTTTAGAAACCTTGAAAACAATTAGCGATCAATAAGGAGAGAGAGTTATGGAGATTCTGTTTACATTCGTTCCAAAAGAAGATCAACAACAGAGGTTGAAAACTGAATTCCCCAAAATTGAGTTCTATTTTCTCTATAAAGATAAAACGCGTTTAGCGTCTGCAGACGTTATCGTCACTTATGGAGAAGATTTAACGGCAGAAGATATTGCCGCTGCTAAAAACGTGCAGTGGATTATGGTAGCTAGTGCCGGTATCGAAAAACTGCCTCATCAAGCCATTAAGAATCGTGACATTACGGTGTCTAACGTTAAAGGCATTCACAAAATCCCTATGGCTGAATCTGTTCTGGCTCATCTTTTATCTCTCGAGCGCTCGTTGCCGTCAATTTATCAAAATCAGCGCAACCAAGATTGGAATAGAAGAGTAGGTTCTGTTGAATTGAAAGATTCGACAGCGTTGATCCTTGGACCGGGCGCGATTGGTTCAGAAATCGGTCGATTGCTACAGGCGTTTGGTGTCAAAACGATTGGTTGCAACCGTTCAGGAACGCAGGCACCTCATATGGATGAAATGATCTCATTCGAAGCAATTCTTGAAAAACTATCGCAGGCAGATTATGTGATATCAATTTTGCCGAGTACAACTGAAACAAAATATCTATTAAAGGAAGAGCATTTCAAAGCTATGAAAAAAACAGCCATCTTTATGAATTTCGGAAGAGGCGATTTAGTCGCTGATGCAGTTCTTTTGAATGCACTGCAAAAAGAAGAGATTGCTTCTGCGGTTTTAGATGTCTTTGAGCAGGAACCGCTTCCGGAGGATCATCTTTACTGGACAATGGATAATGTCGTCGTGTCACCTCACATCTCAAGTAAATCTAGCAAGTATGTAGAGCGTACCTTAGATATATTTATACCGAATCTCAAAAAATGGCTCGTCAATAGAACCGTTCCAACTAATCTGGTTGACATGGAAAAGGGGTATTGAGCATGAAAATTTATACGAAGACGGGGGATAACGGGACTACTTCGTTAGTTTATGGAGTGCGAGTGGCGAAAAATGATGCGATAGTTGAAGCATATGGAACTTGTGATGAAGCAAACTCCTTGATCGGTTTATCGGTAGGGCATATGACTATGGAGTTTTTTGAAGAAAAAGAAGCACTATGTGAAGTTTTCCATGAAATCCAAACGACCTTATTCCATGTAGGGGCTGAACTCGCTACGCCAAAAGGCAAACAAGTAAAATGGAAGCTAACAGAACAAGATATTTCAAAGCTAGAACAATGGGTGGATCACTACGACGCAAAAGTTTCTTCACTTACTAACTTTATTTTGCCAGGAGGACATCCGTCCGGTGCGACACTTCATGTGGCTAGGACTGTCGTCAGAAGAGCGGAACGGACGGTTTTATCCACCGGAACGGACGTTTCTCCACTAGTTTTGGCGTATTTAAATCGCTTATCCGACTTTTTGTTTGTTGCAGCACGCCTAGTTAACCAGCGCCTTGGTCGTAAAGAAAAAGGACTACATGAAAAATAAAGTAAGAGATGCGGAGCGACCGGTGGGCATATAGTGATTTCTTGACATCTAGCACTTTCATTAGGTACACTGTTTATAACGATTATAATGTAAGAATATCTATGAAGTGAGGTGCACGGCGATGTCTGAAGTACAATTAAAAGACGCGCTTGATGCTTTGAAGTCAACAGGTGTAAGAATCACGCCCCAACGCCATGCGATTTTGGAGTACATGATTCACTCGACAACACACCCAACAGCGGATGACATTTATCGCGCGCTTGAAAAAACGTTTCCTAATATGAGTGTTGCAACTGTTTATAATAATTTACGGGTGTTCAGAAAAGCGGGATTGGTAAAAGAGCTGACTTATGGAGATTCTTCAAGCCGTTTCGACTTTGTGACACATGATCATTATCATATTATCTGCAATGATTGCGGAAAGATTGTTGATTTCCATTATCCCGGACTTGATGAGGTTGAACATCTAGCTTCTCACGTGACTGGATTCCAAGTGGATTATCACCGTCTCGAAATTTATGGAACATGCCAGAATTGCTTAAGCGAAACGGCAAAAGCCCAATAAATTTCTAAAAGTAAAAAGAGCTTATTGCAATTAGCGGTAAGCTCTTTTGTATGCAGTGAAAAACAACCAGCGAAATGTTCATTCGCTGGTTGTTTTTAATGTTGTGAACTTTTTTTATTGTAGTCTTGATCAAACTCTTTTCCTTCAAGTGAGCGATCCATTGTCAATGGCTCGTTACAATGCATGCAAATATCTACGCGACCCAGCATTTTTGTATGTTTTCCACAATTAGGACATTCCACGGGTACGGTTTTCATAGACAGCAACCCAATCCAAGCATAGACACCTGTACTGCCAATAATCGCTACAACACCAAGCAACATGAAAATCACCATGACAATAGGGTGATTTCTAAAATAGATGCCGACATACATAATGACGATACCAATGAAGATTAGCGCTAACGCAAACGTCCGAATGCGATTGATTTTATTTTTATAAGGTTTCATGATTTATTTCCTCCTTGCATCCATCATACTATATCATAAATGTTCTTAAAAAGTGATATCGGTTTTCAAATGAAGGAATCCGTAATAAATATGTCGAAATAAAGAAGGGTAGGAATCAACGAAAGTGACAGTAAGGTTTGAGAAAAAGAGAATGGCAAAGTCTAGCAGACGATGGGGAAATGAAAACAAGCTGTAGTTTATAACTAACGACTCTGTTCAGCTTTATAGCAGAATGCGATAGAGACAGCAAGGAGTGAAAACAAATGGAACAAATACTACGACCTATTTATCAAGAACGTGCCAGCCAAGAAAGTACACTTGGCGTGATCTTAGTTGAAAAAAGAGAAAAGCTAAGTCAGATTACAGATACGTTCGATTCGATCTTGTTAATTATCACCAAGGAAAACGAGACACCCGTATTTACAAAACATTATACGTATCTAGCTAAAAAAGCAGCAATGCACATCGTTACCGAAAAGCAATTACATAAATGGCTGCTGCTAGGGACAAATCGAAAAATTGTTGACTGGTTGTTTTATGGTCGCGTAATCTACGACCGGAACGAATTCATGGAAAAGTTAAAGATCGAGCTAAAAGACTATCCTTTCTACGGACGGAAAATCAAGATGGGTATGGAATTTGCAAAACTAATTCGTCGTTATATGGAAGGAAAAGTGTTTTTTGAAGAAAAGAACTACATGGATGCCTATAATCATATGGTCGAATCGCTACATCATTTAGCGCGATTGGCAGTGCTAGAAAATGGTTTGCCTCCAGAAGTGACTGTTTGGTCGCAAGTTAAACAAATGGAACCCGCCATCTACAAGCTCTACGAAGAATTGATTTCGAGTGATGAGCCTATTGATAAACGGCTAGAATTGTTATTTTTAGCGAGTGAATTTTATATTCATTCGCGGACACAAGACGGAGCTCTTCATATAAGAGAAGTTATGGAGAAACAAAGTAGCTGGACGATACAGGAGTTACACGAGCAAGAAGAATTGAAAAACTATTCTTCTGATCTTGAAGTGTTCATCGAATATTTAGTAGATAAAGAATTGATTTTTATTAACGGGGTAACGACCAAGAGCGAAGGGATTTTCCACAGGTATTATTACGTAAAAAAATAAAGGGTGCTTTAGAGAAGTGAATGCTCTTTCGAATGAGCGAAAAATGAAATGCGCGTTGTTGTGCTTTTCCCTTAGCGATTAAGTTAGGAAGACTGGAGCAGTTAAGGGGATTACAAAGATTATGTAGAGACAAAAATAAGTGCCAAGAACTGAATTGAATTGGTAGCTGTTACTGAAAGTCGGATATTTGGACTTTGGTAACAGCTTTTCTTTTGCCAGAATTCACTAAAGAATAATGATTTAACAGCCTAATTATTAAGACGAGCAATATTTTTGAAATTATTTTGCTTTAACCGTTGACATATTAAGTGGATCTGTATTATGATAATACACGTCGCTAAGAGAAATTAAGTTTTTTACAATAATAAAAAAGCTTGACTCTCTCGGAAGACAATGTTAACTTAGAGAAGTTGCTTTTACAGAACGAACACATTGAACCTTGAAAACTGAACAGCAAAACGTCAACGAAAGACGTCACGAGCACTTCGGTGCGAGAACGGCTTTTGCGAAGGTTGCCTTTGGCAATCAGAGTAAAGTTGTTTTCCTTCTCGGTGTTCGTGACGACAACTTACTGATCAGCATTGCGCAGATCAAAGCGAATCGTGCGTCTTCGGACGGCGATACGCCAGCAGTATTGAGCAATCAACACTACTCTATAA